>JAODNG010000487.1 GCA_025465385.1 Pseudonocardiales bacterium | reverse complement strand
CAACACGGTGATGCCCAGGAACATCCCGATCATCAACGGCAGCAGGACCTTGTCCTCGCGGCGCTGAATGTTGAACGCCTGGAGGACCTGTGCCCGGCGCTGCTTGGACGCGGCGCGGGCCTCTTGCTTGGCGGCCTTCGCCGCCTCTTTGTTCTTAGCCTCAGCTGCCGGCTTCGGGGGCGGTTTGGCGGGCATGCCTCATAGGATACGTGCAGATCACCGAGGCTTGGATACCCCACCTTGACGGTGCGCGACGGCCTGCGCATAAAGCCGGCCGGCCCGGTAGGACGATCGGACCAGAGGTCCGGCCAGCACCCCGGTGAAACCCATCAGCTCGGCGGCGTGGGCATGCTCGACGAACTCTGCCGGCGGGATCCAGCGCGCCACCGGGTGGTGTCGCGCCGAGGGCCGCAGGTATTGGGTGAGGGTGAGCAGCTCGCATCCCGCCGCATGCAGGTCGGCCATCGCGGCGATGACCTCCTCAGCCTCTTCCCCAAGTCCCAGGATCAGGTTGGACTTGGTGACCAGCCCGGCATCGCAAGCAGCCCGCAGCACGTCCAGCGACCGCTGGTAGCGAAAGGCCGGTCGGATCCGTTTGAAGATCCGTGGCACTGTCTCCAGGTTGTGCGCCAACACCTCGGGTGCGGCGTCGAACACTTCACGTAGCTGCTCGGGGCGACCGGTGAAGTCGGGGATGAGCAGCTCCACCCCGGTGCCGGGGTTGAGCGCGTGGATCTGCCGGACGGTTTCGGCGTACAGCCAGGCGCCGCCGTCGGGCAGATCGTCCCGGGCTACCCCGGTGACCGTCGAGTAGCGCAGCCCCATCGCTTGCACCGATTCGGCGACCCGTCGTGGCTCGTCGCGGTCCAGCGGGGCGGGGCGGCCGGTGTCGATCTGGCAGAAGTCGCAACGCCGGGTGCACTGGTCGCCGCCGATGAGGAAGGTGGCCTCCCGGTCCTCCCAGCACTCGTAGATGTTGGGGCAGCCGGCCGCTTCGCAGACCGTATGCAGTCCCTCCCTGCGCACCAGACTCTTCAGCTCGCGAAACGACGGTCCCATCGTGGCCCGGATCCGGATCCACGGCGGCTTGCGCTCGATCGGTGTTGCGCTGTTGCGAACCTCCAGACGCAGCAGTTTGCGCCCGCCGGGGTCGAGCTCTGGGACTGGCATGGTCACCAGCGCCACCCTACGCGGGGTCCGGCGTCACGCCGGTCAGCTCCGCCGTGCGTTCCCAGAGCAGCCAGGCGGTGTGCTCGTTGCGCGCGGCATCGCTCGCCGCAACCCGGCCGGGGGCTCCCCGGGTCTGTCCGAGGCTGGTGGGGCCGAAGTACTCCCCGCTGCGGACGTCGGCTGCGGTGGCCGCGTAGAGCTGCGGCAACGTACCCGCGACGACGCCCTGGCAGATCAGCTTGTTGCCCCATCGCGCGACCGCGGCGAACGGCCCGGCCAGCCGCATTCGGGTGGTGTTGGCCACTAACTCAGTGTCAGTGAGGCCGGGATGGGCTGCGACCACGCACAGGTCCCGCCGGACTCCTTGAGCCCGCCGGTCCAGCTCGAAGGTGAACAGCAGGTTGGCTAGTTTCGATGCGCTGTACGCGGTGACCGAGCTGTATCGCCGGTGCTCGAAATTCAGATCATGGACGTCTAGGCCACCGCGCCGGTGCGCGAGGCTGGACACCGTGACTACCCGGGCACCCGGTAACAGGGCCGGCGCCAGCAGCCAGGTCAGTGCGGCGTGGCCGAGGTGGTTGGTGCCAATCTGCAACTCGAAGCCGTCGGCGGTGCGCCGTCGCGGACACGCCATCACTCCGGCGTTGTTCACGAGCACGTCCAACCGGTCCCCGGTGATCGCGCGGACCTCGTCTGCGGCCTTACGGACGGACGCGAGGTCAGCGAGATCGAGCTGGATCAGCGTGGCATCCGCCCCGCCGGACTTGGCCCGCAACCGGTCCAACGCCACCCGGCCGCGTTGCGGGTCGCGGCAGGCCATCAGCACCGTCGCTCCGCGCTCGGCGAGCACCATGGCGGTCTGCAGGCCCAGACCCGAGTTCGCTCCGGTGACGAGCACTGTGCGGCCAGCCTGATCGGCCACGTCGGCCGCGCTCCATCCGCTCACTGCCGGCACCTTCCGCGTGTACATGACGATCGGGTAGCGACGTCGTGGACGAGAGGTTACGCCGGTCAGAGTTATCCATCGGCTACGTCAGCGCAGCTGCCAGCGCCTCCTGCAGGGTCGGATGCTGAAAGGGGTAGCGGTGTCTGCGCAGTACCGCAGGCACCGCGCGCTGCCCCGTGAGCACCATCTCATCCACCAGTTCTGCACCGCGGATCAGACGCAGCGCGAAACCAGGCACTACCAACGGGGCTGGCCTGTGCATCGCCTCGCTTACCGCCTTGGTGAACTCCTGGTTCGTCACCGGGTCTGGGCCGCTGAGATTGACCGGGCCGGACAGCTCGTCGTGTTCCACGGCGAAGCGGATCGCACCGACTTCGTCGTCCAGCGAAATCCACGGCATGTACTGCGCTCCACTGCCCAGCCGGCCACCCAGCCCGACCGCGAACAGGGGTTTGAGCTGTCCCATCAAGCCTCCGGACGGAGAGATCACCAGACCGGTACGCAGCCGCACCACCCGTGCCCCGGCACGTTCCGCGGTCGCCGTGGCCGCTTCCCAGTCACGGCAGACTCCAGCGAGAAATCCCACACCTGCCGGGGCGGTCTCATCAACCTCCCGGTCTCCGGTGTCGCCGTAGTAACCGACCCCGGAGGCGTTCACCAGCACCGGCACCCGATGCTCGGCGACCGCTGTGGCGAGTACCTCGGTGGGTGCGATCCGGCTGTCCCGAATGGCCTGCTTGAACTCCCCGGACCAGCGCCGATCGGCCATCGCCGAACCGCACAGGTTGACCACCGCGTCGACGCCATCCAAAGCGCCCGCGTCCATCGTTGCCGCCGACGGGTCCCAGGCGCGCTCGTCAGAGCCACGGGGCCGCCCTCGCACCAACCGAACCACGTCATGACCAACCTGACGCAGCAACCCCAGTAACGCAGTACCAATCAGACCCGACGACCCCGCGATCGCAACGCGCATGTGAATCTTTCTCCTACCCGACCGATGGCGGGGTTCTTGAGCGGGGGAGGGCTACAGCTCGAAGATGGCGTCGGTGAGGCGCTGCTTAATGGTATTGAGGAATCGGGCGGCGTCGGCTCCGTCGACGAGCCGGTGATCGTAGGACAACGCTAGATAGATGATCGAGCGAACTGCGATCGTATCGCCGTCCTCGCTAGCGAGCACGACCGGCCGCTTGACCACACTGCCCGTACCGAGGATCCCGACCTGTGGTTGCAGGATGATCGGTGTGTCGAACAGTGCCCCTCGCGAGCCGGTGTTGCTGAGGGTGAACGTGCCACCGCTCATCTCATCCGGGGTGATCTTGTTCATCCTGGTCCGCTCGGCAAGGTCGGCGATCCGGCGGGCCAGTCCGGCGATGTTGAGATCACCCGCGTCGTGGATCACCGGCACGAGCAGGCCGCGCTCGGTGTCCACGGCGATGCCGAGGTGTTCCGCGCCGTGGTAGGTGATTTCGCCCTTGTCGGTGTCGATTGAGGCATTGACCTTCGGGTATTGCTTGAGCGCCTCGACGGTCGCTTGGGCGAAGAATGGCAAGAACGACAGCTTGACGCCCTCGCGGGCTTCGAAGTCCCTTTTGGTGCGGTCGCGCAGCCGCGCGAGGCGAGTGATGTCAGCCTCGACCACGGTGGTGAGCTGCGCGGAGATCTGTAGTGATTCGACCATCCGCTTGGCAATGACACTGCGCATCCGGGACATCTTCTCGGTTGCGCCACGCAGCTGGGAGACCGTCGCCGGGGGCTGGGCCAGGGGCGGTGCCGCGGTGGACGGCGGTTGCTGCGGCCTGGACGTGGCCGGCGGTGGCTGCGGCGCAGCCGGCTCGGGTTCGGGCGTTTCGACAGCAGCGAGTACATCCTGCTTGCGGATCCGGCCACCGACCCCGGTGCCCTGCACGGTCGACAGGTCAACACCGTGCTCGCTCGCGAGCTTCCGCACCAGTGGTGTTACATACGGCGCGCCGCCCGCCGCTCCGTCGTACCCACTGGTCACTGATGCGGCGGCGCGGTCGGTGGGCTGCTCTGGCTCGGCGCTTTGTTGGGGCCGATCCGGCTCACTTGGTGCGGGTGCCCCGCTCACACCGTCACTGTCGCCCACTGTGGCCAGGGTGGCGCCGATGGCAACGGTCTCGTCTTGCGCAGCGATGATCTCCAGCACGGTACCCGCAACCGGGGAGGGTATCTCGGTGTCGACCTTGTCGGTGGACACCTCGACGAGAGGTTCATCCACCGCCACGGTGTCACCGACCTGCTTGAGCCACCGGGTCACCGTTCCCGCGCTGACGCTTTCACCCAGCGCGGGCATCGTCACAGCTGTCCCTGAGCCAGTGGACGGTCTTGGCGGCGCGGCTGGTCGGCGCGGTGATTGCGCCGACGGGGGGCGACTGCCCGGCTGAGGGGACTCGGCCGGCGTGGACTTGGGCTGATCAGCGGAATCTCCGATCACGGCGAGCTCCGCGCCGACCTCGACGGTCTCGTCCGCGGGCACAACGATCCGTTGCAGCACGCCGGCCGCCGGCGAAGGGATCTCGGTGTCGACCTTGTCGGTGGACACCTCGACCAGAGGTTCGTCCACCTCAACGGTGTCACCTTCGTTTTTGAGCCAGCGCGTCACCGTTCCTTCGGTGACACTCTCGCCCAGCGCAGGCATCGCCACGGAGTACGCCATCTGTTGCCTCGACTCCTCGTCTTCCGTAGGTAGTTTCAGCCGTGCGCGTGCAGCGGCTTGCCGGCCAGGGCGAGATGCGCCTCACCGAGCGCCTCGTTCTGCGTGGGGTGGGCATGCACCAGCGCCGCGACATCCTCCGGATAGGCCTCCCAGTTGACGATCAACTGGGCCTCGCCGATCAGTTCGCCGACTCGGTCGCCGACCATGTGCACACCCACTACTGGACCGTTACTGGCGCGTACCAGCTTGATCGCGCCCCTAGTCTGCAAGATCTGGCTGCGCCCGTTGCCAGCCAGGTCGTAAATGATCGTCTGGATGTCTCCGTGGCGGTCTTTGGCGAGCGCTTCGGTGAGACCGACCGAAGCTACCTGCGGCTCGCAGTAGGTCACCCGCGGGATGCCGTCCTCGTCGATCAGGGCAGGGGTAAGCCCAGCGATGTCTTCGGCGAGGAAGATGCCCTGAGCGATCCCCCGAT
>JAODNG010000482.1 GCA_025465385.1 Pseudonocardiales bacterium | reverse complement strand
GACGACGTCAGCTGGATCAACCCCGGACAGGCAGGGATGACCTGGCACGGGGCAGTGCCGCGCCCGGGTGTCGCGGCAGGGCGCGTGTTGATCACCGAGCAATACCGTGGGCACCCCGTAGGGCGCCCACCGCGCGGCCGGCACCACCGGTGCGAACAGCGACACCACCGGCGTGCCCACCGCGGCAGCCAGGTGGGCCGGTCCGGTGTTGCCGGCAACGACCGCGCAGGCGCCGTCGAGCACAGCGGCCAATGTGCGCAGGTCGGTGCGGCCACCGAGGTCGATACCGACGTCGCCGGCGACGAGAGCCGTGAGGCGCTTCTCGCGGATTGAGCCGGTGACGATGACCCGGTACCCGGCGGCGGCCAGCGCGCGGACGGCTTGGGTGCAGTGCTGGGCCGGCCACTCCCGAGCAGGGACCGATGCGCCCGGGTGTACCACGACGTACCCGGAGCGGCCGGTGAGCGGCTCGACGTCGGGCAGTGGCCGGCGCACCGCGAGGCGCCCGTCGTCCCCGGGCGGCAGCGGGTAGCCGGCGGCGTGGGCCAGCCCCAGCGCCCGCTGCGCCTCCGGGGGGTCACCGTCGACGTGGTGGCGCAGGTCCAGCAACGAGCCGGGATAGTCCTCGCTGATCGCGCCGATCCAGCCGACTCCGGCTAACCGCAGCAACAACGCCAGGGGAAGCGGTGACTGGTGAAAGGAGGTGAGCAGCACAGCGGCGTCGGGCGCCTGGGCGCGCACCGCATCGTTGAGCGTGGCGACGTGTGCCGCGGTGACCGGCGCCGGATCGGGATCGATCCACGGCGCGCACCACTCGATGATCCGGTCCACTCCGGGAAGCAGCTCCGCGGCCGCGGTCCCATGCGGGCCGGTGAGCATCACCACCTTCTCGACGTGTGCGGCGACCGCTCGGACCGCAGGCCCGGCCAGCAGCACGTCCCCGGCATTGTCCAAGCGGGCCACCAGCACGGTGCTCATCGGGCCCGCCCCGATAAGGCCAGCTCGACCGCCGCGGCGATGTCCGTTGCCACCTCAGCGGCCGACTGGATCTCCTGACGCAGGGTGCGGGCAGTGGGTACCAGAATGCCGCGGGCACCGGCCGCGGCAGCGGCGGTGACGTCTGCTCCGATGTCCCCGATGACCACGCAGCGGTCCACCGGCACGCCCAGCTGCGCGGCGGCGTTTTTGACCAGGCCGGGCGCCGGCTTGCGGCAGCCGCAACCATCGTCCTCGCCGTGCAGGCACACGCTCCAGGCATCAAACGGACCCAACAGCTCCGATACCCGGGCGTTGACAAGTTCAAGCTGTTCAGCGCTGATCAACCCTCGGGCCACGCCGGACTGGTTGGTCACCACCCCGACCGGAATGCCGACGTCGCGGAGCCGATCCAGGGCTTCGCGCGCACCGGGCATGGGCGTCACCGCGGCGGGATCGGTGTTGTAGGGCACGTCGTGAACGAGCGTGTCGTCGCGGTCGAACAGCACCGCTGCGGGCACGGCGGTCGCAGGCGACACCCGCCGCCAGCGCAGTTCCCCGACCATCCGGTGCCAGCAGGCCACTGGTGGGATCGCGATGCTGGTTACCAGCATCCGGCCGATCTCCGGAGCGGTGCGCGGCCCCGGCAGGATCCGGTGCAGCGCGAACGCCCCGGTCAGCGCCGCCCAGACGAGACCTGCCGCACCGGCGACCTTTCGCTGGTGCCGGGCCGCCGCGCCGAGCGCGATCGCCGCGGCTGCAGTGGTCAGCCAGTGGCGTCGCAGCCGGCCTGGGCCGTCCCCGATGCGCTGGCGCCAACCGGTCCCATGCCGGCGCCGCATCAGGGCGTCGTCGGTGTTTCCACGCTGGGCGCGCACGCTCGCCAGCGGTCCCGACGGGCGTACCGGATGCACGGTGCGCCGCCGCCCCCCGACGATGCGGTAGCCGGTGGCGATCACCCGCAGCGCCAGGTCGGCGTCTTCCCGGTAAGCCCGGGGAAAGCGTTCGTCGAAACCTCCGACACGCTGCAGCGCCGCGCGGCGGTAGGCCATATCCGCCGTGATCCAGCGCGCGCTGGCCAGACCGGCGGTGCCGCGTTCGAAGTCGGTAGGCCGCCGGTCGGGGGGTAGCGGCACCTCGATACGTCCCTGGCTGGCGCCGACGTCCGGCTCGAGCTCGCGTAGGTCCCGCGTCAGCTGCGCGGCCCACTGCCGTCCGGGCACGACGTCGTCATCGAGGAACGCGACCCACTCGGTATCCACCGCGTGCCATCCGACGTTGCGGGCCGCGGCTGGCCCCCGCCCCCCCGAGCGCAGCACTCGCACACCCCCGGGCACGCCCAGCGGCTCCCCGGAGAGGCGATCGTCGACCACGACGACTCGTGAGTGGGAAACAGTGTTATAACACTGTTTCCCACTCACGAGCTGCGTCAGCAGCAGCCCAAGGCTGGGCCGCCCGATCGTGGGGATCACCACGGTGACGTTCATCGGATGAGCTCCGAACGGCGCAGCAGGAAGGGTCCCAGCACGAGCACGTCGATCGGGGCCGAGCCGAAGCATTCGAGCGCGTCGCGCGGGTCGTCCACCATGGGTCGACCGGCCGTGTTCAGGCTGGTGTTCACCACCGTGGGCAGTCCGGTCAGCTCCGCGAAGCGGTCCAGCAGCCGGGCCAGCAGAGGTTCGGTATCGCGGTCGACGGTCTGGACCCGCGCGGTGCCATCGACGTGCACCACCGCCGGGATGCGCTCGCGCCACTGCGGTGCGACGTCGTGCACGAACAGCATGTACGGGCTGGGTACCGGGCCCCTACTGAACAGCTCACCGGCCCGGTCGACGAGCACCATCGGTGCGATCGGCCGGAACTGCTCACGCCCCTTGACCGCGTTGAGCCGGTCGAGATTGCGAGCATGCCCCGGGTGGGCGAGCAATGAACGGTGGCCCAGCGCGCGTGGGCCGAACTCGCTGCGGCCCTGAAACCAGGCCACGATCGCGTCGGCGGCCAACGCGTCGGCGGCCGCGGCGGCCACATCGGGCGGACGCTCGTAGCGGATCTGGGCGGAGTCCAGCCAGTCGGCTAGCTCCTCGTCGGTGAAGCCGCGGCCCAGGTCAGCACCCGGCATCGGGGCTGCCGGTTCGCCGAGGACGTGGGCGAGATGCAACGCGCCGCCCAGCGCGGTTCCCGCGTCCCCCGACGCGGGCTGCACCCACAGCTCATCGAAAGGCCCCTCGGCCGCCAGCCGGGTGTTGGCCACACAGTTCAGCGCCACCCCGCCGGCCATCGTGAGCCGGCGCGCGCCGCTGCGCCGGTGCAGCCACCAGGCCAGCTCCAGGAGCACCTCCTCCAGCCGGGCTTGCACGGCGGCGGCGAGGTCCACGTGCTCGGGCTGCAACTCCTCATCCGACGCCCGCCGCTTCGCCAGCCCGGACCAGTCGATAGGCGCGATGGTGAAACCGCCGTCACCGGTGACCTGGACGAGTTCCCGCAACGCCGGCAGCAGCCGTGGTTCGGTGACCGACGGCCGGCCGTAGGAGGCCAGTGCCATTACCTTGTACTCATCCGACGACCGCAAAAAACCCAGGTGTTCGGTCGCTTCCTCGTACATCAAACCCAGCGAATGCGGAAGCTGCTGGCTGGCCAGTACCTCGAGCTCGCCGTCGCGATAGCGGCCGCCCAGGTAGGAGATGGTCTCGCCGCGGCCGTCGGCGACCAGCACCGCGGAGTCGCGAAACGGTGCAGCAAGGCCGGCTGACGCGGCATGCGCGACGTGGTGCTGAACGAAGTGCACCGCTGCCGGATCCAGCCCGGGCAGCGCGGTAGCCAGGAAGTGCGGTGCACGGCGGGCGTAAGTGGTCCGCAGGTCCTCCCACCGCTGGTCCAGCCCGTCGAGACCCGGCTGTACCAACGTCGGGTCATAGGAGTAGGCGACGGCATCGAGGTCTTCCGGGTTGATGCCCGCGGTTGCCAAGCACCAGCGGGCCGAAAGCTCAGGCAGCTCCCATGCGGAGAACGGCACCGGGCGCTTGCCATGTTTTCGGCGGCTGAACCGTTCCTCCTCAGCGGCGGCTACGATCTCGCCGTCAATGATCAACGCCGCAGCGGGATCGTGAAAGATCGCGTTGATGCCGAGGATGCGCACGCCAACACCCCCAAAGGTTCCCGGTGACGCGCGGCCACATCTGTCCCCTCTGCGAATTACCCAGCGAAGCGACTGCCGAAACCGCTTACACCTCGGTTGCCCGCGCGGCGCCGGCTAGCTGGGAGCGGAACCAGGCGATGGTGCGAGCCATGCCGACGCGGAGCTCGACTCTTGGTGCCCAGCCGAGAAGCTCCTGGGCCAACGCGGTGTCAGGGCGACGCATCCGCGGATCGTCTACTGGGCGCTCGATGTGCCGGATGGACCCGGGCAACCCGGTGAGCTCCATTATTGTCTTGGCCAGATCGATAACCGGCAGCTCCAGTGGACCACCGATGTTCACTGGGCCCGCTGCACGAGATTCGGCCAGCGCGAGGATGCCCCGGATGGTGTCGTCGACGTAGCACACCGATCGGGTCTGGCTGCCGTCACCAGTGATCGACAGCGGCTCGCCGGCCAGCGCTTGGCGGATGAAGGTCGGAATGGCCCGCCCATCGTCCGGGCGCATCCGAGGGCCGTAGGTGTTGAAGATCCGCACGATTGCGGTGTCCGTGCCACGGGACATCCGGTAGGCAGTGGTGAGTGCCTCGGCGTAGCGCTTGGCCTCGTCGTACACGCTGCGCGGGCCGACGGGGTTGACATTGCCCCAGTAACCCTCAGACTGCGGGTGCTGCAGCGGGTCACCGTAGACCTCGCTGGTCGAGGCCAGCACGAACCGGGCACCTTTCTCGCCGGCCAGACCCAACGCGTGCAGGGTCCCGAGGCTGCCCACTTTGAGCGTCTCGATGGGCAGCCGCAGGTAGTCGGCGGGGGAGGCCGCCGAGGCGAGGTGCAGCACTAGGTCCACCGGGCCCGGCACATGCACGAAGTCCGTCACATCACACTTGATCAGCCGAAACCGTGGCTCACCGAGCAGGTGGGTGATGTTGGCTGGGGTGCCGGTGAGAAAATTGTCCAAACACATCACGCCGATGCCGCGGCGCAGCAGCTCTTCGCACAGATGTGATCCGAGAAATCCAGCACCGCCGGTAACCACAGCCCTGCTGAATCTCGTGTTCACGGCTGTGGCTACCCCCCAGCACATCGGTCTCAAACTCAGCCCGCGGGTTTTCACCATGTGGACTGCGGGTACTGACGGCCATGGTCATGCGATGAGCGGAGTTACGGTGGTGATCGCCACCCGAAACAGGTGCCCGGAGCTGATCCGTACCCTGCGACACCTGCATGGCCTCACTCCGGCGCCGCCGGTGGTCGTGGTGGACAACGGCTCAACCGACGGCACCGTCCAAGCGGTGCTCGAGCAGTTCACCGGGGTAGTGCTGCTGGCGCTACAGCGCAATCACGGGGCCCCGGCTCGCAATGTCGGCGTGCTGGCGGCCCGCACTCCCTACGTCGCCTTCAGCGATGACGACTCCTGGTGGGCTCCCGGCGCACTGCACCGGGCCACTACGGTCCTGGACAGCCATCCGCGCCTGGGCTTGGTGGCCGCCCGTACCCTCGTCGGTCCCTCGGACCGTCCCGACCCGATCAACCAGCTGATGGCCATAAGCCCGCTACCCCGTTTCCCCGGCGCCCCTGGCCCGTCGGTGCTCGGGTTCCTGGCCTGCTCGGCGGTGCTGCGCCGGCAGGCGTTCTGCGAGGTCGGTGGGTTCAGCAGAGTGTTGTTCTTCGTGGGGGAGGAGCGGTTGCTGTGCTACGACCTGGCGGCAGCCGGGTGGGAACGCGCCTACCTCGATGACGTCGTGGCGCACCACCACCCGTCCGCGCACCGGCCCGATCCGCAACGTCGCCGGGTGGCGGAGCTGCGCAACGCCTTGCTCACCGCCGTGCTGCGCCGGCCGCGGCGAGTAGCCGTAGCCGCCGCTACCGCGCTCGCGCGGGACTCGGTGTGTGACACGACGGCCCGCAGCGCGTTACGCGAGGCCGTGGCCCGGCTACCGGCGGCGCTTCGGCGGCGGGTGGTACTGCCCGCCGCCGTGGAAGAGCAGGTTCGCATGTTGGAAGCGGGTGCCCGATGACGTCCGGCCGGGTCACTGTTGTGATCATCACCCGGGACCGCAAGGCGGAACTGCTGAGGACCCTGGCTCACATGACGACGCTTCCCGACCGCGCCCCCGTAGTGGTCGTCGACAACGGCTCCACCGACCACACCGCCCACGCTGTCACTGAGCGGTTCGGCCAGGTGACCCTGCTGTGCAGCGACCAGAACCTCGGCGCGCTGGGCCGCAACCTGGCGGTGCGGGACATTGATACGCCATACGTGGCGTTCTGCGACGACGACACCCGGTGGCAGCCTGGCGCGCTGACCCGCGCTGCCGACCTGCTCGACGCGCATCCGGGACTGGCGTCGGTGACCGGCCGGATCCTGGTCGCCCCGACGATGGTCGAGGATCCCATTACTCCTGAGTTGCGGGACTCGCCGGTACCCGGTCCAGCGTGGTTGCCCGGACCGGCCTTGCTGGGCGTGCTGGCCGGGG
>JAODNG010000463.1 GCA_025465385.1 Pseudonocardiales bacterium | reverse complement strand
AGCAGTACCTCGAGACGCTGGAGGGCAAGGGGGTGGTGGTCCGCGGGGTCTACGACCTCGCCGGTCTGCGCGCCGACGCGGACTGGATGATCTGGTGGCACGCCAAGGAAATCGAGGCGCTGCAGGCCGGATACGCCAACTTACGCCGCGCCACCGCACTGGGCCGGGCGAGCGTGCCGGTGTGGTCGACGGTGGCGTTGCACCGACCCGCGGAGTTCAACAAGAGCCATGTGCCGGCGTTTCTGGCGGGTGAGGATCCTAAGAGGTACGTCTGCGTCTACCCGTTCGTACGGTCTTATGAGTGGTACCTGCTGCCCGACGCCGAACGCCGGGAGCTGCTCGCCGAGCACGGAATGCAGGCGCGCGACTATCCTGACGTGCGGGCCAACACGGTCGCCTCGTTCGCGCTCGGCGACTACGAGTGGATCCTGGCATTCGAAGCCGACGAACTGCCTCGCATCCTTGATCTGATGCGCGCGCTACGGGCCAGCCGGGCGCGCCGCCACGTCCGCGAGGAGGTGCCGTTCTTCACCGGTCCCCGGGTGCCGATCGCCGAGTTGGTCATGGCGTTGCCGTAGGGCTGACTTAGGGCACAGCTTCCTCAGGCACCAGCCGCAGCGAGATCGCGTTGATGCAGTAGCGCTGATCGGTGGGGGTTTGGTAACCCTCGCCCTCGAAGACGTGTCCCAGATGGCTGTGGCAGGTGGCGCAGAGCACCTCGACGCGCTTGGAGAACATGCTGCGGTCCTCGCGCAGCAACACCGCGTCACCGGCCAGCGGGGTGAAGAACGACGGCCACCCGCAATGCGACTCGAACTTGTGGTCGCTGCGGAACAGCTCCGCTCCGCAGGCCCGGCACTCATATACGCCCGGGGTCTTGGTGTGCTCGTACTCGCCGGTCCCCGGAGGCTCAGTGCCTGCTTGACGCAACACCGCATACTCCTGTGGGGTGAGCTCCTCGCGCCACTGGGCGTCGGACTTGACGACCTTGGGCGTCACACCCTTAACCGAGTCCATGCCAATACGGTACGCGGGCTCACCCGAGCAGGGCGGTGAGCACGAACGTCGCTGCCTGCCACAGCGTGACGGCTACGCCGAGCAGGATGAGCACAACCACCAGGACTGCTGCTAACCGGCGAGGGCCCTCCGTGCGGTTGACCGACTCCGCGAAATCGCTGACTCCGGACAGGTAGCCCTCGACGGTGAATCCGGAACGCAACCGGTGGGCGCGGTCTAGATGCTCGGAGAAGGCTCGCACCTCGGGATCGTCACGGTCCAGCCCGATCAGGTCGTCGTTCAGCCGACGTCGCTCCTGCGCGTCGGCCTGCTGGCTTGCTCCATACTCGCCGCCCGGCCAGTCGGATTGCGGTTCGCTGCGCACCACGGCTTCACGGTAACCGTTATGCGGTAGTTTTCCGATCGTGCCCCGCGGTGATGCGCTGGAAATCACGGTGCCCGGCCCTGCGGGTGAGCGCACTGTGCGGGTATCCAACCCGGACAAGGTGTACTTTCCCGACCGCAGCATCACCAAGCGGCAGATCGTGGAGTACTACCTTGCTGTTTCTGAGCCGCTACTCCGAGTGCTTGCGCAGCGCCCGGTCACATTGAAGCGTTTCGTCGACGGCGTCACCGGGGAGGCCTTCTACGCCAAACGGGTCCCCCGGGGTGCACCGGCCTGGGTGGATTCGGTGGAAATCACCTTCCCGTCCGGACGCACCGCCAGCGAAGTGTGTCCCACTGAGCCTGCCGTACTCGCCTGGGCGGCGAACCTGGGCACGTTCGACTTTCACCCATGGCCGGTGCGCCGTCCCCTAGTGGATCATCCTGACGAGCTGCGGGTGGACCTCGACCCGCAGCCGGGGACCGGCTTCGCCGATGCCGCCGTGGTGGCCGCGGTCCTGCGCGAGGTGCTGGCTGAGGCAGGTGTGGTCGGCTACCCGAAGACCTCCGGCGGCCGGGGGATTCACGTCGCGGTGCGGATCCGCGCGCAGTGGTCATTCGTGCAAGTCCGCCGGGCGGTGATTGCACTGGCGCGGGAGGTGGCGCGACGGATACCGCAACAGGCCACCGTGTCATGGTGGAAAGAGGAGCGGGGCCAGCGAGTCTTTCTCGACTTCAACCAGGCGGCGCGGGATCGTACGATCGCCTCGGCCTGGTCGGTGCGCGGCACCCCACGGGCCACGGTGTCCATGCCGGTGCATTGGGATGACCTCACCGACGTGCATCCGGACGATTTCGACGTCCTAACGGTACCCGCGCTGCTCGCGCAGCGGGGTGACCCGCATGCCGGGCTGGACAGTGAGTCCTTCGGCTTGGAGTTGCTGCTGGAGTGGGCGCTGCGTGACGAGCGCGACCACGGCCTTGGTGACCTGCCCTACCCGCCGGAATATCCCAAAATGCCCGGTGAGCCGCTACGCGTGCAGCCCAGCCGGGCAAAGGGTAGGAACCTCTCCAGTTAGAAAGGCATCGCTATTCGGCTCGAATAGAGGTTAACCAAGTCTCAGGACGCCATTCGGAGTCGAATAGTGCTCTTAGTATTACGGCGGGCACAGCGTGCCTTGCCGCGGTACTGACGCATCGGTCAGGAAGCGAGTGACCAGGTCGACGACGCAGGGGCTATGAGCTAGCGCGCCATGTGCCTGGCCCTGCCAGGTCACCAGTGTCGCTGACGGCATGGACTGTGCGGTGCGTCTGGCGCCTTCAGCTGGGGTCACCGGGTCGCCGGCGGTGGTCACCACAAGCACCGGGGGCAGCGGCCGGTCCTCGGATGCAGGGGGCGGCGAGGGCACTGGCCACGCGCTACACAGCAGCAGCCGGCCCGCGAACAGCGGGCCGAACAGCGCGGAACGCTGCTGCCACTGGCTCGCCAGCTGGTGGGCGCGCTCGGGAGGCACCCTGGTGGGGGTGTCGTTGCAGTGCGTTGCCAATGCCGGGTCGAAGCGCGCGGGCAGCCCGCGATCAGTGGTCAGTATTGGCGTCACGAGCGCGGCCAGCTCGGCGCCGTCTCCGTCGCGGGCAGCTGCCAGTGCATGAGACAGCTGCGGCCACTGATCCGGATCACCGACGGTGGCGAGCACAGCTTGGTAGGCGACGCCCGCGGTGATCGGCTGCCAGCCGACCTGGAGAGGGTTCCCTCGCAGTGCCGTTGCCAAGGCCAACAGGGCGCCCCGCGGGTCCGCTCCCAGTGGGCAGCCTCGGGCCACGCAGTCGGCGCCGAAAGCGGTGTATCCAGCGTCCGCGGCGATCAGCGTGGCCTCCGCGGCGGCCACGTCGTCGAAGGTGGGATCAACGGCACCGTCGAGCACCACCCGCCCCACCGAGGCAGGGTATCGGCGCAGGAACTCGGTGACCGCACGGGACGCCTCACCTTGCGAGATCACGTTGAGCACCGGTGCGTTGAGGGCGACCCGGAGCTGCTCAAGATCGTCAGCCGTGCCGGTGGAGCTGATCGTGGTGAGCACCTCGCCGAGATCCTGTACACAGGTCTCGATGGCGACGCGGGTGATGTCAAGTAGCGAATCCAGCTCTCCGGCCTGGCTCGGGTCAGCGTCGACGCCGACGATCTGATTCCGCGTGGTTTTCGGTATGCAATCCAGCGGTTCGCTTGGCCCGGTGCCGCGGCGGGACATCCCGATGAGGGTGAAGCGGTCCAGGAGGGCGGCGGGAAGTTGCTGTGCTAGCCGGGCGGCCCGGACCGTTCCGGGCTCCCCGGACGCCTCGCCGATCACGACAAGGGGTGCCGGGCCGTCGCCGACCCTGGTGACGTCCAGATGCAGAGAGTTGCCGAATACTGGTCTGTCAGCTGTGGCATCGACCCGAAGCTCGCTGCACTCCACTCGTCGTGGGGTGGCCATGCCGAGCGCACCGCTGATCGCGTCTGTGCAGTCTCGCCAGGGCAGCGAATTACGGTAGTAATCGCCAGCTGGCGGTAGTGGCGGGCTGCTCGGCAAAGCCGGCTGGAAGCGCTGCGGAGGTAGGTTGTCGTCCCGCACTGCCACTGCGGGTCGATCTGAGGGTCCTGCGGTGCAGCCGCCCATCAGCGCCATCAGCAGCATCATGGACGCTCCCAGACACCGCAGTATCCGGTGGCGCACAGACTCTCCTCGCATCCAGGTCAGCGGTGGCCTGGCGATGCTGACACCCTCCCGGTGAGCCTGCCGTGAGCATGATCCCTACCGGCCACGATCCGGCAAGGGCTTCCGCGTCGCGGCTGGCAGCTCGGCGGTCAGCTGGGAGCGCGCGGCGATCGCCGGTCCTCGGCGCCGGCGTTGAGCAGGTACACCGTCCCACCCTCAGCACTGCGCTGGGTCGGCACCGGGGATGCGGGAGCCTCTGCACGCTCCGCCGAGCTGCTGTCCACCGGAAGCCGGTCTATCGCGGTCCTGCCGATCTGCCCGAGCGCCTCGGTCAAGACCTGGTAGGTCGCGGCCAACGCAGCGGTTACCTCCGTGCGCAACGCCTCAAGCGCGGTCACGTTGTCAGCAACCTGGACGCGCAGCTCGCGCAACGCCGCCTCGTCGCGTTCAACCGCGCACGACCGGATCGACAGCTGCTCACCAACTATTCGGTGCATCAGATGTAAACGGGCGATGCTGCGCAGCTCGCTGTCCCGGATCCCGGCGCTCGCCGCGGCCTCACGTTCCGCAATCGCCTGTGCCGCATCCTGCTCGGCGGCGTCCCTGCGCGCCGCGGAGTCCGCCTCGAGTTGATCGCACTGCCGTCTCGCATGCTCGAGGAGGGACTTAGCCTCGCGGCTGGCATGTGCTCGCAGGCTGGCAATCTGCTCATCCGCGCTTGTTCTCAGCTCGGCGAGCTCGTGGTCGGCGCGAGCTCGCCCATCGACGATCTCTGCCTCGGCAGTGTCTTTGAGCTCTGCTGCCTCTTCCTCCGCTAGCCGCATGATGCGCTGGATTCGGGCGCTGGCCTCGGCCATTGGGGTAGCCAGGACGCGCTCAACTCGCGCGCTGGCCTCGTGAGCTTCGCGGCGTAGATATTCCAGCAGCTCGCTTTGCAACCGGAGATGATTCATCACCTTGCTGAGCTCGGCGACCTGGGTCAGAGCCGCATCCCGATCGGCCGCGACCACCGCGATGCGGCCATCGAGGGATTCGAGATGCTCCAGGACCTGTCTTCGGTTGAAGCCGCGAAGAGCCGTCTCGAACGGCTCGTGCAGGGGGACCAGGTCGTCGTTATCCCGAGATCCGCGCACAGGAGCCGATCATAGCGGGCGAACGGGCACGAATAAACCAGAACTTGTCGGCCTGCGCACGCCCAGCGTGGTCCTGATCGGCTCGTCGCGAGCTATGCCATGGCGGTGACGGGACCTGGCCTGGCCGTTGCCGTTGGGCCAGCCACCGCTAGTAGCGCTGCCGGACCGCGCCCGGGCTGGTCGCACATGACCGTGATTGGGTGGTGCTCCTCGGCGGTCCAGTCCGCGATCGCGCGTACTTCACGGCTGTTCCTTCACTCACCAGGCCGTCACATTAGCCAAATCACGCTCCATCCGCCGGGCAGCGTTGTTTGCGGAGTCCCTTGCAGCTCGGCACGTTCGGTCTCGACAGGTCCTCGTGGATCTGGCCATTGCCTTTCGTTTTCTTCACCCTGTTGCCTAATGTCATCTCGGTGGATACCGATCTCGCCACCTCGGCGATCGATCGGCCCGAATCGAGGTGAGGGCTAACGGCCTGGTCCTTGTACCCCTGAGGTTGAAGAGTCGGGGTGTCGCCCCGCGATCCCTCCGCTGGTCGTCGGCGGCAGCTACGACCGGGTGTCTAGAAGATCGGAAACGGTCCACGCGGCCCGCAGGCCCTGCGATGGTGCTACACCTGCTCGCCGTCAACGGCGAACACTGGCCTCGCCCACCAACTCAACGCCCACCCAGCAGACCCCAACGAATACCGGGCCACCGTCCGCAACCTGCTGCAAGCCGGAAGCACACCACCTGCAACGCCCGAGCATCACCGTGCGCCTCAACCGACCCACCTGCCCCAAGATCACTCGAGCCACTCACCCTCTGCGCCGACCAACACCCCAGCCCACCCCCACATCCCGAGCGACCCCCTGCCCATCACCACATCATGATCAGCATTCAACAGTCGCCGCAACCCTTCCGGATGTCTGAAGACTCCGGATGCCGAGCGGTGCCGCACTTCTCATATTGCCACTTCCCTTAGCTCGTGATCGAGTGTAAACTTCCGATTACGGACCCAATAAGCGAAACGGCCGCGTTCCGAGCCTGATCGAGTGCCAGAACATTCCTCGCAGGGTTGGAGGTAGCATTGAATGCGTTTGTGGCATTGAATGAGTTGGGGGAGTCGCACCTTGGCGGCTGGTGGGTGGGCCTGATCATCGGATTGGTGGTCGTGGTGGTCGTAGTTGTTGTTGTGAGCGTGCTCCTGGTGCTCGCATCCCGGATCAACGGGCAGGCGCGGGCGGCGACTCGCGAGCTCGAGGCAATACGGTCGACCACGCAGCCGCTCGTGGGACTGCGCCGCACGAACGACACGCTCCAGAGCATCCTCCGGGGCGCTCGGACCGCTCGAGGGGCATTGGGGGGATAACGATGGTCTTAGCTCTCGCCGCCAACGAAATCACTTTTTGGGAAATTATTCTGGCTCTCGGGGCGGTCGTGTTAGTTGTCGTGATCGCGCTTCTCAGCCTGCTCCTGTCCTTCGTCCGCACCATCGAAACCAGCGTGCAGGGACTGGGAGGCGTGGCGCGGGGGGTTGCCGGTAACACGGCCAACATCAAGATCGCGCTTGCTGTCGCAGACAGCCTAGATGAAATCGCGGACGAGGCAGGCCGCCACGCCCGACTTCTGGGGGTGAACGTGTGATGAGCACGGTACTGCTCGTGATTCTTACCGTCGTCGAGATCGTGGCCCTAGTGGCCGTGTTGGCGCTGTTCGTTATCTTGATCACTCGCCGGCTACGTTCCCTCGCCGAAACCCTCGGTGAGGTGAGTGGGGTGGTCATCGGAGCGATCCAAGGGGACGTGTTCCTGGTTGGTGCCGGCGCCGCGATCCTGAACCGGAAGCTGAACGCGATCGCCAAAGTTCTGCCGTTGCTCGCGGAGAAGGCCGAGTCGCTGCCTGCGAAGCATGCGCAGGCCCAGAACGCGCAGCGGCCGCAGGCCCAACCCGCCGGAACTGGCTGGCGACCCGCAATAGGTACTCAGGACCGAGGGTAAGGCTAAGGAGGCGACGATGTTACTGTGGTGGATTGGCAACGCGCTCTTCCTCATCATAGTCGTACCCGTTGTGGTGGTGCTGCTCCAGATTCTGAAGGGGTCCGCCGTCGGCGTCGGGAAGCGCATCGACACCATTCACGATCAGGCCGGAGGCCTCGTCATCGCATCCGACGATGTGAAGGCGCTGATACCCACCCGCGACGCCGTGAAACGGGTGGGGGCTGGCCTCACCCGCTATGTGAAGGCGGTTGACCGCCTCCTGTGAGGAGCGAATTACCATGCCGGCAGCCGCTATATTCTCGATCGTCCTCGCAGTGATCACCGTGCTGGTGCTCGCTGCCTACCTGATCAGTATTGCACGCATTCTCGGGCACATCAGCGCGAAGCTCCGCGAAGTCAACAACGGCCTCCACACGGTCACCGAGAGGACCGAGCCAGTCGGATCGATCGTGGAGGGAATCAACAACGACCTTGCCGGAGTGGACGGCGCCTTGCGGGCCGTGCTCGCCAGAAAATAGTGAAGACCCGTGCAGCGCCCCGACATGCTGACTTGCGGATCCAGGGGGCGCTGTCTGGATCACGCCCTGCATGGACGGATCACTTGAGCTGAGGACGGACCGGTCGACCAGCTCACAATCTCGCCGGCCATCCCAGGGCTCTGGATTCATTCCCGGGAGGAGGACGTAGGCGACGTCAAGTCTACCGGAGATTCTTCGACTTCGACTTCCCGTCCTTTCCGCGAGACGCATTCGACTTGCTGCGGGACCACACGTTCATTCAGAGGGCGGTCGACTCCTGCGGCGCAGTTGTTGCCGAGCAGGCTAGGCTGCTCGCCGACCCGTCGGGACCGTCGGCCACCTGACGTTGAGAGTCGACGATGGCGACGATCGTGTGAACCACCTGATCAGGGCCCGTTCGGCATCTTCGCGGCCAGGCTGCGCATAGAGAACTTCCCAACTCCCGACGACGCCCCCGCCGGGCCGCGTCAGGCATTTGAGACCATAGTGCTCACGGGAAGGGCGATCGCACGGTCCTGCGGAAAACGACGCACCTGGAGCTGGCACGTGCACTAACACGGCCTGGTGCAGTATTAATGCGATCGCCTTCCTGCTAGGCGGATCCAGGCGCCTACATGGCCCTCCAGCCGTCCTGCCGATTGGCGCCACAGGCAGCCACTGCCGGCCCGGCCGGTACCGGCGTCGCTGGGCAGATTGAATCGCCAATCACCGGCGTCGTCAATCTCGGCGTCGCGTCGCCCAGGACATCGAGTAGAGCGCGCACGTGGGAATGCGGCGACTGCCTGCCCGGTCGATGACCTCGGGCCGACCGAGTACCGACGACGAGAGCCGCATCCTCGATGCGCTGACCGACGAGCCAGCGGAGACGGACAACCGTGATGAGACGATGGGCCCGATCAGTGCACCGACGTCGAGCCGCTGACTTTCGGTCCTATGATGCTGCCCAGTCGGACCGTGTGTGCTGGTGGGCGATATTGGGATTGAACCAGTGACCTCTACCGTGTCAATGTCGATCCTGTTTGGCTGCGCATCGTGTTAGACGGTGTTGTCGCTGGTGGGCGCAC
>JAODNG010000461.1 GCA_025465385.1 Pseudonocardiales bacterium | reverse complement strand
CGGCGCGCAGTGCTCGACGAGGCCGCTCGAAGGGTTCGTTGCGTAGAGGTCCAGCTTGACCCACCGCCGGAATAGGCGCATTTGCGCGCGGTGATCATCACCGCGCGCCACCAACCAGCAGCGCGGCCGGCGACGGCGTACCCGATGTCGCGGCTGGCACCGGACACCAGAGCCACCCGGCCGGTGAAGTCCACACTGCCCGTGCCGTCCGCGGTCATGGCGGCACCGTAATCCCGGTGCAGCCGTCGGTAGTATGGGGTTGTGGTCGCGACAAGCTGATGCGCTGCCGGCCCTGCCCGCCACGGCGTGTGGGGGACCTACCCCTGCCAGCGACCACCTTTGGAGTCTCCGCATCGTGATCACCGCCACTGACCTTGAGCTGCGCGCCGGCTCGCGGATCCTGCTGTCCGGAGCCACCCTGCGGGTGCAGCCCGGCGACCGGATCGGCCTGGTCGGCCGTAACGGCGCCGGCAAGACCACCACGCTGCGGGCGTTGGCCGGCCAGTGCCCTCCCTACGGGGGCCAGGTTCGTCGCACCGGGGAGCTGGGCTACCTGCCGCAGGATCCCCGTGAGGGTGACCTCTCGGTCTCGGCCAGGGACCGGGTGTTGTCCGCTCGCGGGCTCGACCAGCTGCTTCACGAGATGGAAAAGTCGCAGTCGGAGATGGCGGAGCTGGTTGACGGCGACGAGCAAGGCCGGGCGGTGCGTCGATACAGCCACCTCGAGGACCGGTTCTCCGCGCTGGGTGGATACGCCGCCGAAAGTGAGGCCGCGCGGATCTGCGCCAGCCTAGGTTTGCCGGACCGCGTGCTAGCCCAGCCGCTACACACGCTGTCCGGCGGCCAGCGCCGCAGGGTCGAGCTGGCCCGGATTCTGTTCGGTGCCTCGGACGGTTCCGGCGCACGCTCGAACACCACGTTGCTGCTCGACGAACCGACCAACCATCTCGATGCCGATTCGATCACCTGGCTCCGCGATTTCCTCACGGCGCATGACGGCGGCCTTGTCGTCATCAGCCACGACACCGATCTCCTCGCCGCCGTGGTCAACAAGGTGTGGTTGCTCGACGCGATCCGCGGCGAAGCTGACGTCTACAACCTGGGCTGGCAGCGCTACCTCGATGCGCGGGCCGCAGACGAGAAGCGGCGACGCCGGGAACGTGCCAATGCGGAGAAGAAGGCCGGTGCGCTGATGGCGCAGGCCGACCGGATGCGAGCCAAGGCCACCAAGGCCGTCGCCGCGCAGAACATGCAGCGGCGGGCTGCCAGGCTGCTGGCCGGCGCCGAGACCGAGCAACGGGCTGAGCGGGTAGCGCGAATCCGCTTCCCGCAGCCCGCCGCCTGCGGGCGGACCCCGCTAACCGCCAGCGGGTTGGCCAAATCCTATGGCTCGCTGGAGGTCTTCAGCGGAGTGGACCTCGCGGTCGATCGGGGGGCCCGGGTGGTGATCCTCGGTCTCAACGGAGCCGGAAAGACCACCCTGCTGCGGTTGCTCGGTGGGATGGAGAGTCCCGATGCTGGCCAGGTCGAGGCCGGTCACGGCGTGCGGGTGGGGTACTTCGCCCAGGAGCACGACACCCTGGATCTCGGTGTCACCGTATGGCAGAACATCCGGCATGCCGCTCCGGAGGCCGCCGATCAGCAGTTACGCACCTTGCTCGGTGCCTTCCTATTCCGTGGCGAGCAACTGGACCAGCTGGCCGGCACCCTGTCCGGGGGTGAGAAAACCCGGCTGGCGCTGGCTGCGATGGTGTCCTCTGCCGCCAATGTGCTGCTGCTCGACGAACCGACCAACAACCTTGACCCGGTATCGCGCGAGCGGGTGCTCGACGCGTTGCACCACTACGCAGGCGCAGTGGTGCTGGTCACTCACGATCCCGGAGCAGTGCAGGCGCTGGCCCCCGAGAGGGTGATCCTCCTGCCGGACGGCACCGAGGACCATTGGAGCGAGGATTACCTCGATTTGGTGCAGCTCGCCTGACGAGCACACATTTGTTTACGGACAGTGGTTGGTCGGCGACCGCTTGATGACCTTGCAGAACTGTGCCCTTTGCGCATTGGGCCCGCTGCAGCGACCGCTCACAGATCCATTCGGAGATCGTCTAGCGGAGATCGCTAACCTGACCGATCATTGCCGAAAGGGCCGTGACCGGCCCATCTAGCGTCGGAAGGAAGGCGTTTCGAGGTGGCCGACCTGAAGAAGGGCAGCCGGATCACCGGCGTGGCCCGGGACAAGCTCGCATCGGAGCTGAAAAAGAAGTATGAGAAGGGCGCCAGCATTCGGGCGCTCGCCGAGTCGACCGGGCGGTCGTACGGCTTCGTTCACCGAGTGCTCTCGGAGTCCGGTGTCACGCTGCGTGGTCGCGGCGGTGCCACCCGCACCAAGAAAAAGTAGACCGGCGCGGCGCCGTCATTGCCCCTAGGGCTGTCGGCGCAGGGTGTGGAACATGGTCGACTAGCGTGGGCAGCTGGTCGGCACTGTTGGGCTGCGCCCAGGCGCTGAGCGCGACGGTCGGTGGGCTAGTGCAGCCACCGACTGGACTCGAAGTTCGAGTCCTTCGTGTAATGCCCGGCGGCCTGGCCGCAAGCGGCGACTGCAGCGAAGGGAACTCTAGCGCGAGGTTGCGTTGCGGTCAGGCAGTCGGCGAAGCGCAGGCGGCAGGTACCGGGCGCCAGCACCATAGGCGGCGGCACCGTCGTTGGGGTTCGACAGCTTGCAGCGGCCCAGCGACAAGCAGCCACAGCCGATGCACGCGGTCAGCCCGTCCCGCAGAGCGGTGAGTCCAGCGATCTGCTCGTCTAGCCGGCGACGCCAGGAGTCGGAGAGCCGGGCCCAGTCCGCCGTGGTGGGTGTCCGTTGGGCTGGCAAAGTTTCCAGCGCCGTCCGGATCTCCCCGAGCGAAAGCCCGACGTTCTGTGCAGCGCGGATGAAGGCCAGCCGTCGCAGCATGTTACGTCGATAGCGACGCTGTCCACCCGAGGTACGGGTGGCGCTGACCAGTCCCTGCCGCTCGTAGTACCGCAGCGCCGAGGTCGCCAGGCCCGCGCGGCGGGCAATCTCGCCGATCGTCAAAAGGTCTTTGTCGTCCATCGCACCCGAAGCATTCCTTGACTTGAAGTCAAGTTGAAGTTACATGCTCGGGGCATGACAGAGAAGAACGGAGCTGGGGCGCCTTGGTGGCCCGCCCCGGGAAACCCAACGACGGAATATGCCGGTTGTGGCGAGCGCAGGTGACTCCACCGACACCGCTCGTGGAGTACCTCGCACAGCACGGCCGCGCGATCAGCTACCGCTACCTCAAGCAGCAGTACCCACCCCCCGGGCTCCAGAGCGCTTCGAGGTACCCGAGCTCACTGCCCGGCTGGTCCAGAGCGCCCGCAAGTCAGGGCATCGGGTCGTCGCAGTGGGAACCACCATCGTGCGCGCGCTAGAGACCGCCGCGCGACCAGACGGCGGCATCCGGCTAGCGGCCCGCATCGTCACCGGGCTCGTTACTGGACTACACGTCCCAGAGGCGAGCCACCTGCTGCTTCTCGAAGCCGTCGCCGGAGCCGAGCTCGTCGGCGCCGCCTATGCCCCCGCGGTTGAACGCCGCTACCTGTGGCACGAGGTCGGGGACTCCACCCTCTTCCTGCCCGACCTTGCTTGAAGAACCGTCTTCGGCAACCGGCCATGAGACTAGGGACCAGGCCAAGGTCCGGGAAACTCGGCCGATCCTCGACCGCGAAGGCGAACGCAGCAGTCGAGGGCCGTGGCTATACCGCCGCTCGCTGGCGCGCAGAAGGTTCCACGAGGAACAACGGTTCGATTACCAGGTTTCAACATAGGCGACAACCGGTCGCGCGGCAGCGGAGGACGGTTCATGGACAACTCGTGGAGTCTGTTGAACAGCTCGATGCGCCAGGGCAGTTCCCCCCGAG
>JAODNG010000208.1 GCA_025465385.1 Pseudonocardiales bacterium | reverse complement strand
CGGGCTTCGCAGTGCCGAGACCAGGGCCCTGTCCCGGGCTACCGCACCCGTCGAGAAGTGTGTGAGGTGATCCGATGCCAGTGACCGCCGCTGATGTTCGCAACGTCGCGTTCAGCAAACCGCCGATTGGCAAGCGGGGCTACCACGAAATCGAGGTGGACGCCTTCCTCGACGTCGTGGGCGCCGAGCTGGCTCGGTTGACCGCGGAAAACAACGATCTCCGCAACCAGGTTGCGCAGCTCGAGCGGCAGCAGCGCGCCACACCGCTCGACACCGGAGCTAACCTTCGCCCGCCGCAGCCACCTAGGCCGGTGATACCTCCAATACCACCGCCGAGGACAGAACAGACCTCGCCAGGCGGTGATCACCACGGCCAAGCCGCCAAGGTGCTGGGCCTAGCCCAGGAGATAGCCGACCGGTTGACCCGCGAGGCCAAAACCGAAGCGGACCAGATGCTGAGCAAGGCACGAACCACCTCCGAGCAGCAGCTCTGCCAAGCCAGGATGAAGGCCGAGGGCATGGTCAACGAGGCCAGAACCCGGGCCGAGACCATGCTGACTGACGCCGGTCGCAGAGCCGAGAACCTGGAGCGGCAGTCCCGGGAGAAGGCCGCGTCGCTGGAGCGCGACGCGGCGCGCCAGCACGCCGAGATCATCGGTTCGATCGGCCAGGAAAAGAGCAATCTGGAGAAGAAGATCGACGATCTGCGCGCATTCGAGCACGAGTACCGCACCCGCCTGGCGACCTACCTAGACTCACAGCTCCGAAAGCTATACGAGCCCGGCTCCACCGCATTGACAGACCCGATGCGCCACGAACAGGGCTTCGTGGCTTCCGGGTTCGGCACGCGCGCCGAACCCGGAAGCCACCACCAGGACCCGAAAATGGACACGGCAGGTGCAGGGGCGGTGCAGGTGCTGTGAGATTGTCAGCTCAGACTGGGCCGTCCGGCATGGGAGCGCCGAACCGGGAAGTACTAGTGGGACGCCGTGGAAACCCGCCGTCGAGCCGGGAGTGACCGAGCCGTGGGCACTGGCGCAGCGTTCAGTTTTCTAAAGGAGCGACTGGCCAGGGGTGGTATTGCGGGACCGGGTGGGCGGTCTAGCTCCCAATGCCACAACGAGGGATACGGGTGGTCGCCTGGGTGTCGCGTGACCATCACCGACCGCAGCGCAGGGCCCAGGGCGCCAGCGCGGGAGGATCCCCATCAGGGTGCTTGGGGGTTGTTGACTGTGCGGGCGGGCAGTGTGGCGTGCATCATCGAGACGTTGTAGTGGTCGTATTGGCTCATCGTGAAGTAAAGGTCGGAGCCCTTCGAGTCTGGGTTGAGGAATCCGCCGTAGAGACTCGGGTACTGGCTGGATGTCGCGACGGGTATTGGTGCGCCCCACGGTCCGGTCGGCGCTGGGGCCAGCCGGACGACGATCGCGCTGAGCGATTCGTCGAGGTACATCATTTCCCAGCGGTTGAGGGTTTGGTCGTGGCGCACTGACAATTCCCCGACCGGTCCGGTCACGATCGGGGCCGCGATCGCGCTGGCGCCGTGCTGCCAGGTCTTTCCGGTCCAGTATTCGTAGGCGGACTTGTCCAGCAGCCGCTGTTCGGGTACTCGGGCGAGGTGAGCGTCGCCGAAGTGGCCGTTGGGTGTGCCGAAGGCGTAGACGAAGCCGTCTCGCCGGGCGTAGGCGTTCATCTGGAATTTGTCGTCGAAGCTCGGAGTGTTCGGTTGGCGCGCGCTGGGGGCGTCTGCCCAGGTTTGTCCGTCGTCGTCGGAGTAGGCGATGCCGCTGTAGTTGGTGGTCCACTGCCCGGGTTGGCCGAAGTGGCGCACCGACATGTAGGCCAGGTAGTTACGGCCACCGACGTTGATCCCGCCGGTGGGGATCGTGGTGATTTCGACTCCGTCGCGTTTGAGCGAGGGAATCAGTTCCTTGGCGTGGCCGGGGTGGTCGGTGACGAAGTCGGTGAGGACCATGCCATCAGCGGGGTTGCGGTCGTTGCTGCGGGCGAGGGTGTTTGAGCGCCAATCAGTGGCGGCTGGGTCCCCGGCCTGGCTGCCGGGACCGGTCCATCCAGCGCCGAAGGTGTCGCCGAAAGCGGCCAGGATTTGGCCCCGCTCGTCGGTCCACATGATGCCCAGATCAGTGCCCTTGATTTCATCACGGGCCTCCGTGTCGTTGATGGACTGCGCGCCGGCGATCACGGCAACCCGACGGGCCTGGTTCTGCGGCGCGGCTTGAGCCACCCCCGACGGAGCCAGACCCACCGTGACCGCTGTGATCAAAACCGACAGGGCGACCCCGGCTTGACCGCGGTGACTGAGCATCATTTCTCCCCTTACTGCATGGACGCGCGGTGCATGGCATGCGCCAGCGGTCCGTAACAGCAAGCCAAACCTCCCAGCGCCCGAAGGAGGAAGACCGCCCACCCCGAGGGCACCAGGAGCTAACGCGGGACCCGGCGCCGAGGTAACGGCGATCAGACTGGTCCCCTTGGGTGAAACCCATCAGGGTCGGTGAGGCACCGGCGTCCGGGCCGCAAGAGCCGGCCTTCAACCCGACGGCGCGGGAACTGCCCGAACGGTGATTACGTCGCGGGTGGTGAACGCTGCGTCGTGGCGATGTCATCACCCTCGGCCGCGGTCCATGGCGGATCCAGCTTGGGCCCACCCGTCCGTTGCACCCTCGCGCCTGGCAACCGCTTGCCGGCGGCGGTCGTGATACCCGTCGAACACCGGTATCTAGACAACATCGCCATGCTGCTCTATGGTCTCCCGTGCACAGAGTACGACGTTGTTCCTTCGCAAGGAGGTGATAGCTGCGGACTGTGACATTGATGGCGCTGGTGCGTTGCTCTCGCGCACCGCGACCACTCGGCCGGGAGTTACCGGACCGCGCGGCGATAACCCGTAGGGTTACAGCTGGCTAAGAAGAGCGCCTTCCGTCCCGTTCAGTAACGCAGGGACGGTCCTGACAGACAAACGACGGGCCCTGGCCGCCGCGATTGAGAAACGGCGGCCAGGGCCCCATTCGCAGGACCAAGGGACACCACCGCAGGGCATGCACGACAAGCTCGATGACCAAGGACTACCCCACCTAGACCATGGGCTTGGCTGCGGACCTGCTGGGCGTGCAATCGGTCTTCTTGCGCAGCCTGGACGCCGTTCCAAGCCGAGACAGCCGCTTTCACACCCGACTCGCCGCCTCCGGAGTGCTCCCGACGTCACTGATTTCCGTCACTGTGTCCGATCGGGCGGGCGCCTCGCTGGCAAGCGTTATCGATCAGGTTCTGCCCAGCTGGTGGTCCGGTAAAAATAGCAAGCGTGAACCCGGTAACGGCCAGCAAGCCCACCGTGATTCCACCGGTTGGCGGGGAAGTCGATCTCCCGCAGGGCGGACAGACTGGTCAGCATCTCCCGCTGAAAAGCCTTATCTATGCATCAGCGGGGCGTTGCACGCCATCGCCATCGCCATCGCCATCGCCGCGGACCCGACCCTGTGTCGGTGACGTCGGTCAAGACAGCCCATTCGTGGACATGCGACGCCCGACGGGTAGGGTCTGTCGGTCAGCGTGGCTACAGCGAGAAACAGAAATTGGTTTGTTGCATCCCGTTCGGGGGTCAGGCGCTGCTGATGTTGGTCGGGTGGACCCGTCGGTTTCCCCGTCGTTTGCATCCGCCCACAGTCTGTACACACAATTTCGCACCCACCCACAGCCTGTCCACACCACGGTGATGTCGCCCCCGTAGACCCGCCCCTAGGGTGTCCGCCCTATGGGTCAGACGCCGATTTATGACCAGTTGCGTGGCGAGCGAATCAACGCCGATGTCCCGGCCACCGGGGCTGACCCGCAACTGGTCGGTCGCCCCGGTGAACACGCTGTGCTGGCCGTCGCGCCGGTTCCGGCCGCGGTGTTCGGACCAGGTCCAGCGACTGATCTTGACGCAAACCAGCACCATCTCGTGCCGACATACCCGGCGGGTCAGCCCGCAGGTGACGGGCAACGGGCGGTCGCGGTGTGGGGACCGCGAGCGGGCCGTTCGCGGGTAGCTCCGTGCGGCAAGCACCGGCACACGCCGCCGGCAGCTCCCCGGCGCTGCCCGGTTCCAGCCGCCACTGCGCAGCGCGGGGCAAGGTGGCAGGTGAGCACGGTGCGCACCGGCGACAAGGGGGTGGCCCGGGACCGGACCAGCGCAGCGAACCTCGTTCCGCGAGGCCGGCAGATGCTCCGTTCCCGTGGTTCGAGGTCGATCATGACGGCGGTGACTCGTCCTCCACATGAGGAGACGCGGCGCAGGGTTCTCCAAGCGGGTAGACCCCGCCGCGTCGGAGATGAGCTGGGGTTGCCCGTTAGTGTTCCGTTGCTTGTGGTGTTCCTACCGCTGGGCTCGTGGTGGATCCGAGACCGTAGCGGCCGTCGGGCTCAAGGGGTTGAGAGGCTAGACCGATACACCAGGCCAAGGCGCCAGGTGAGGAGTGCGTGAGGTGATC
>JAODNG010000421.1 GCA_025465385.1 Pseudonocardiales bacterium | reverse complement strand
ATTCCTACGATCGTGTGCGCCGTACACCAACAGCACGAACTTTCGGCCTCGCATGTGTCCCCTTGCGGCGCAGAGCCAGACATTCGCGGCGGGCAGGGCAATCTGCCGAAACCTTTACTCTTGTGAGTGACGATAATCCTGCTCAATGACGATATGTAGTCATCCCCTGTAGGGCATGCGGCCATCCTCTGGTCAACCGTCGGCCTTCTCCTGTTCATCTTGGCCGCGCAACGTCCCCCCTCTCATCCGTTTCTGCGGAAGGTAAGCCGGTGAAGTTCCTCATCTGCAATGGGCCAGTGACGTCGGTGAGCGCGGCGTGATGGCTGCTCGGTTCCAGGTGTTGTCGGTGCCGGTGCCACGCTGCGCGCGCGTGCCGGTGCCGGGCGGATCGGACGCCGTGGCTGGATCACGGGCGAAGATTCCGCACCCCCTGGAGCGGGGATTCACCTGGCGGTTCATGTCCGCCAATAACCGCAGCATCGCGAAGTCGGTGCACACCTCCGCCGACGTGGAGGCGTGCCTGGCGACGATCCGCACCTTGCAGGAGAGCTTGCACCTAGCCGTCGGCGAGACGGTGCGCAACCGGCAACGGCAGTGGGTGTGGTCGGTCCGCTTGGACGGCGAGATCGTCGCCACTGCGTCTCGTAGTTACCCCCGCCAGGTCCGCGCCCGCATCACATGTAACGCGTTTTTGCAGCTGGTTGCCGAAACCTCAGGCTCGGCGCCAGTCCGGGTGATGTATCGGTGACCACCGTCGTGACCACGCCGACGTTGGGGCCAGGAGACCCACCAGAGTCGGCGCGACAGGTGACGTCCGCCGCCGGCGCTGCGGACCGGATCTTCGGGTTGTCGCTGCGCGGTGTCGGCATCGCGGTGCTCCTGATCATGGGTGCGGTCGGGCTCTTCCTCTTCGCCCGGGGCTCAGGTGCAGTCGCCGATGCCGGCCTGAGGTTCCTCACCACGCAGGCGTGGGAACCCGACTCACACAACTTCGGAATCGCGACGGTGATCACCGGCACCCTGCTGATCGCCGCGGTCGCTGTCGCCCTCGCGGTGCCGCTGGCCACCGGGGTGGCGCTCTACATCTCCGAGTACACACCCCCCACTCTGCGCCGGCTGTTGATCAACGTGGTGGACCTGATGGCTGCGGTGCCGGGCGTCGTGTACGGGCTGTGGGGCTTCTACCTGCTCAATCCGCTGGTCATCCCGCTGGCCCGGTGGATCACGTCCACCTTCGGTTGGCTTCCCTTGTTGGGCATCCACGACGCGCACCCCGGCGACCCGCTGGAGACCGCGACCAAGTACGAATCCTCAACGTTCGTCGCGGGGATCGTGGTGGCATTGGTGATCATGCCGACCATCTGCTCGGTGATGCGGGAGTCCTTCTCGCAGACGCCGATCGGGGAGCGCGAGGGCGCCTACGCGTTGGGCGCCACCCAGCTTGGGATGATCCGCAGCGTCGTGCTGCCCTTCGGTCGGGGCGGGATGATCGGCGGCACCATGCTCGGGCTGGGCCGGGCGATGGGCGAGACGATCGTCGTCGTTATGATCATTACTCCGGTCTTCCATATCCAGCCGGAGATCCTGCGCAGCGGCACGAACTCCGTGGCGGCGCTGGTCGCGCTGCGGTTCGAAGCGGCCAGCCCGTTCGAGCTGACAGCGCTGATGGCGGCCGGTCTGTCCCTGTTCGCCCTGACACTCGTGGTCAACTTCGCCGCGTCGGCGATCATCGTGCGCAGCCGCTCGGGCCAGCTGAGCGAGGCCTGAGCGATGACCTCGATCCCCCCGTACACCACCGGTGGCGCGGTGCTCGACCGAACGTACGCCCCGGAGGTCCCGCGCGACGCGGAGGTCCGCCGCTCGACGTCGGTCCGCGGCGAAGCCGATGTGGTCATCGGCGCGGCTGCGGCTGGGCTGAGCCTGGCGGCTCTGCTGGTCATGCGGGTGATCCCGTCGGTCAACGTGGCCGGCTTCGTGGTGCTCGCCTACCTGCTGTTCCTGGTGTTCTACGGCGTGGTGATGCTGGTGCTGGAGCAGGACGGCCGGATCGTCAGGGATCGGCTCGCCTCCGTCGCCGCGCGCAGCCTGGCTGTGGTGGCGCTGTTCGCGCTGCTGTTCGTCGTCGGTTACACGTTCTGGCGAGGCCGCGAGGCGCTGATCCACGTGAACTTCCTCATCTCGGATATGCAACTGGCCGGTCCGCTGGACCCGTTGTCGGTGGGGGGCATCCTGCACGCTGCGGTCGGCACGCTCATCGAGCTGACGATCGCGCTGCTCATCACCGTGCCGCTCGGGCTGGCCTGCGCGGCGTACCTCAACGAGGCCAGCGGGCCGTTGCCCCGGTTCGTGCGCACTGTGGTCGAAGCGATGACCGCGCTCCCGGCCATCTTGGGGGCGCTGTTCGTCCTCGCGTCGTTCATTCTCACCCTGGGGCTGACCAAGTCCGGGCTGGCCGCCGGGTTGGCGATCAGCGTGATGATGCTGCCGATCATCATCCGGGCCTCCGACGTGGTGCTCCGGCTGGTGCCCGCCTCGCTGAAGGAGGCCTCGTACGCGCTGGGCGCGCCACGATGGCGCACGGTGTGGCACGTCGTGCTGCCCAGCGCACGCTCGGGGCTGACCACCGCGGTGCTGCTCGGCAGCGCGCGGGGACTCGGCGAGACGACACCGGTGCTGATCACCGCCGGCTTCGGCTCGGGCCTCAACCTCGACCCCACCTCGGGACCGATGGTGTCATTGCCGCTGGCCACCTTCGTCTTCTCCCGCTCCCCGGAGCCGACGATGATCGCCCGCGGTTTCGGTGCCGGCGCTGTGCTGCTGGCTCTGGTATTGGTGCTGTTCGCCGTGGCCAGGGTGTTCGGCGGCCGAGCCGCCGGGGAGCTGTCCGCCCGGGCGCAG
>JAODNG010000411.1 GCA_025465385.1 Pseudonocardiales bacterium | reverse complement strand
ATCGGGGTGGACTACATCGACGAGTCCGAGGTGCTGACCCCGGCCGATGAGGCGCACCACATCGACAAGTTCGCCTTCACGGTGCCTTTCGTGTGTGGCGCCACCAATCTCGGTGAGGCGCTGCGCCGGATTTCCGAAGGCGCCGCCATGATCCGGTCCAAGGGCGAAGCCGGGACCGGCAATGTCGTCGAAGCGACCCGGCATATGCGCTCGATCCGGGCCGCGATCCGCTCACTGGCCGCGATGCATCCCGAGGAGCTGCCGGCCGCGGCCAAGGAGCTAGCCGCTCCGCTGGAGTTGGTCCGCGAGGTTGCCGCGGCCGGCTCCTTGCCGGTGGTGTTGTTCACCGCCGGTGGTATCGCGACTCCTGCCGACGCGGCGATGATGATGCAGCTTGGCGCCGAGGGACTGTTCGTCGGCTCAGGCATCTTCAAATCGGGCGACCCCGCCAAGCGAGCAGAAGCGATCGTCAAGGCGACCACGTTCCACGACGACCCCGAGATGGTGGCGAAGGTGTCCCGAGGGTTGGGCGAGCCGATGGTGGGAATTAACCTCAGCGACCTGCCGGACGGGCAGCGGCTGGCCCAGCGCGGCTGGTGACCACGGGCAACGGCGCAGCCGACGCCGAGGCGTTGCTGCTGTCGGCGACCGCGGGCGAGCGGCTGCGCACCCCGGGACCCGAGGGCGGTGCCGCTCGGCTGTCGCGGATCACCCGTGGGACCGTGCTGGTGCATGCTGACCTGCACAATCACACATTGCTCTCCGACGGTGCCGGCGACCCGGCGGCGGCGTTCCCCTCGATGCGCGACGCCGGGCTGGACGTCGCGGCGCTCACCGACCACGCGATTCGTGGTGCGGCGGTGGAGGGCACCGGTCTGGGCGGCACGCCGTGGATCGGATTGGACCGGGCAGGCTGGCGGCGCACCGCGGAGCTCGCCGACGCCCATGATCGGCCCGGCGAGTTCACCGCGATTCGCGGCTTCGAGTGGTCGCATCCGAGAGTGGGGCATGTCAACGCCTGGTTCACCGATGACTTCACCGACGTCGCGACCCATCGAGGGATGGCTGAGTTGTACGCCTGGTTGATCCAGGATGGCGGGCGCAACGGCATTCGCGGCGCCGCCGGGCTTGCCGGCTTCAACCACCCGGGCCGAGAAGACGGCCGATTCGCCGGCTTCCGCTATGTGGCTGCAGCCGCCGAGCAGATGGTCAGCCTGGAGATGTTCAACCGCGGCGACGACTACCTCTTCAAGGGCGTCACGGCCGGAGGCAGCTCGCCCTTGGTGGCCTGCCTCAATGCCGGCTGGCGCACCGGACTGCTTGGAGTCAGCGACGAGCACACCGCCAACTGGGGTTTGCAGCCCGGCACCGGACGCGGCGGCCTGTGGGTGACCGAGCACAGCCGGGCCGGGGTCGCGGAGGCATTGCGAGCCCGCCGGTTCTTCGCCACCCGGGTCGCCGGGCTGCGGGTGGACGCCACCGCCGGTGGCGTGCGAATGGGCTCCGTGCTGCCGCATCGCCAGGGATCTGTTGAGTTCGTCCTCGACGTCGACTGCGGGCCGTCGTGGGCGGGCCGCACGCTGGAGGTACAAGTGCTACGCCCGGACGAGCCAGCGCCCGCGGTGGCTGACGTCGTCAAGATCCACTGTGGCGGCGTCGCCCGCTTCACCGTGCCGATGAGCGTCGAGGACGGCCACTGGACGGTGCTCCGCCTAGCTGACCCAGATACCCTGGACCACGCGCAAGCCCCGCTTAACCACCCCGCCAACAACCATGCCGTCGCGTACACCAGCCCCTGGTTCCTGCAACCCTGACCCCAGGCGGCTTTTCCGCAGGATCGCGATTCGGCTCCGAATGGCCATCCTGTCGTCCCGCACACCGCGATTCGGCTCCGAATGGCGGTCTAGCCTGGTGGTGTGACGGTTGTGGGTGTGCTCGGGTTGCAGGGCGATGTGCGGGAGCATCTGCGGGCGGTGCGGGAGTGCGGGTTGGATAGTGTGCTGGTGCGGCGCGCCGAGGAGCTCGCTGAGGTGGACGCACTGATCCTGCCCGGCGGCGAGTCCACCACGATGAGCCGGCTACTGGTCGCCTTTGATTTGATGGAACCGCTACGTGTCCGGCTCGCCGAGGGGATGCCGGCCTATGGCTCGTGCGCGGGGATGATCCTGCTCTGCCGGAAGATCCTTGACGGTAGGCCTGACCAGCGGCAACTCGCCGTGCTGGACGCGGTGGTGCGCCGTAACGCTTTCGGTCGGCAGGTTGACTCCTTCGAGGCAGATCTCGACTTTGTGGGTATACTTAACGGTCCGGTCCGTGCGGTCTTCATCCGCGCCCCGTGGGTCGAGCAGGTCGGCTCCGACGTCGAGGTGTTGGCCAGGGTGCCCGAGGTGGCAGCGGCCGGTAGTGCCGCCGGTAGGATTGTGGCGATTCGGCAGGGTTCCGTGCTGGCCACCGCGTTTCATCCCGAGCTGACCGGCGACCGGCGAGTGCACCAGCTCTTCTGCGAGATGGTCACAAGTCCCGTGGGGTGTAAGTAAAAGGCAAGGGCATGCAGGTGAGACTGGCACGCGAGCAAGAGGAGCATGGGCAGGTATGAGCGGCCATTCAAAATGGGCGACCACCAAGCACAAGAAGGCCGTGGTCGACGCCAAGCGGGGCAAGCTCTTCGCTAAGTTGATCAAGAACATCGAGGTGGCGGCGCGCACCGGTGGTGGTGACCCGGACGGTAACCCGACGCTGTTCGATGCGATCCAGAAGGCCCGCAGAACTTCAGTGCCCACCGACAATATCGACCGGGCCGTCAAGCGCGGCTCCGGTGCCGACGCCGGCGGCGTTGATTACCAAACGATCATGTATGAGGGATACGGGCCCGGCGGGGTTGCACTTCTCATCGAGTGCCTCACCGACAACCGCAACAGGGCCGCATCCGAGGTCCGCACCGCGATGACCCGCAACGGCGGCACGATGGCCGATCCTGGGTCAGTGTCGTTTCTGTTCAGCCGGAAAGGCCTTGTGATCGTCCCGCAGCAAAACGGCATCTCCGAGGATGACGTGCTGGCCGCCGTGCTCGATGCCGGTGCCGAGGAGGTCAATGACCTGGGCGAGTCCTTCGAGGTCGTGTCGGAAGCGACCGACCTCATCGCGGTGCGCACGGCGTTGCAGCACGCCGGCATCGATTACGACTCAGCCGACGCGAGCTTCCTGCCCTCGGCGAGTACTGCGCTGGACGCCGACACCGCCCGCAAGGTGTTCAAGCTGATCGACGCGCTGGAGGACAGCGACGACGTCCAGAATGTCTACGCCAACTTCGACGTCTCCGATGACGTTCTCGCCGAGGTCGGCTGAGGAATCGACCGCATTGAGCGGGCTCAACGGGGTAAATACCGTCCCAGTAGCCACGCTGAGCCCGCTGAATGCGGGCCGACGGTGTGTCGGCAGCGCGACGCAGCGACCTGCGGCTAGGGTTCGAACGGGTGTTCGTGCGGGCGGGGAGGTGCAGTGCGCGTGCTGGGAGTGGATCCGGGGCTTACTCGCTGTGGGCTTGGGGTGGTTGACGGTGGCGTCGGACGGGCGGTGAGCTGCGTGGCCGTCGACGTCGTGCGTACCTCACCGGAAATGGATCTCAGCGCGCGATTGCTCGCGGTGGCCGATGTCGTGGAGCGCTGGCTGGCTGAGTACCGTCCGGATGTCGTCGCGGTGGAGCGGGTCTTTAGCCAGCACAACGTGCGCACCGCGATGGGCACCGCGCAGGTCGGCGGAGTCGTGGCGTTGATCGCAGCGCGCCGGGGGCTCACGGTCGCTTTCCACACCCCCAGCGAGGTCAAGGCGGCCGTAACCGGATCTGGTCGGGCCGGTAAGGAACAGGTCACGACCATGATCACCCGCTTGCTCACGCTGTCGGCCAAGCCGCGTCCAGCAGATGCCGCGGATGCGCTGTCGCTGGCGGTCTGCCATCTGTGGCGCGCGCCGATGACACAACGGCTCGCCCAGGCACGAGTCGAGTCGGAGCGGCTAGCCCGAGCTCACCGCGCGAAACTAGCCGCTGCGGCCCGCCAGGCGGGAGCGGCGCGGTGATCTCCTCGGTGCGCGGGCAGGTGCTCTCGGTCGAGTTGGACCATGCCGTGGTCGAGGTTGGCGGCGGTGTTGGCTTGGCGGTGCATGCGGTTCCCGCCACTCTGGCCACCTTGCGCCGCGGCGAGCAGACCCGGCTGGCCACGTCGCTGGTGGTGCGCGAGGACTCGCTGACGTTGTATGGGTTCGTTGATGCGGCGGCCCGGGAATTGTTCGTGCTGCTGCAGACCGTCTCCGGGGTGGGACCGCGGCTGGCGCTGGCGATGCTCGCCGTCCTCGAGCCGGACACATTGCGCACGGCCCTCGCGCAGGGTGATCTCGCGGTGCTCACCCGGGTGCCCGGCATCGGACGCAAAGGTGCAGAGCGGCTGGTCGTGGAGCTGCGAGACAGGGTAGGCGTGCTCGCACCCGCTGCATCGGGATCTGCCACTCAGGGCGGGAGCGCGATGCGGACCCAGGTGACGGAGGCACTGATCGGGCTGGGGTTCGCGGCCCGTCAGGCTGAGTTGGCGGTGGATGCGGTGCTGGCCGAAGCCGACCCCGAGCCGGCGGACACCTCCGAGGTGCTGCGCAGCGTGCTGACCCGGCTGGGACGAAACCGGTGAGCGCTCCGCGGCCGGTGTCGGCAGTGGCTGACCCGGCTGACGTCGAGCTCGAGACGACGTTGCGGCCACGCCGGCTCCTGGATTTCATCGGGCAGGCACGGGTGCGCGAGCAGCTGGAGTTGGTGCTGGAAGGCGCGCGGCGGCGTGGCGCCGCACCGGACCACGTGCTGCTATCGGGACCGCCGGGGTTGGGCAAGACGAGCCTCGCGATGATCATCGCCGCGGAGCTGGGCGCGGCGATCCGGGTTACTTCCGGACCGGCATTGGAGCGCGCTGGGGACCTCGCCGCCATCTTGTCCAACCTCGTCGAGGGTGACGTGCTGTTCATCGACGAGATCCACCGGGTGGCTCGACCTGCCGAGGAGATGCTCTACCTCGCGATGGAGGACTTCCGGGTCGACGTGATGGTCGGAAAGGGACCCGGTGCCACCTCTATCCCGCTGGAGATCGCACCGTTCACCCTGGTCGGCGCCACCACCCGGTCCGGTGCTCTGACGAGCCCACTGCGTGACCGCTTCGGATTCACCGCGCACATGGAGTTCTACGAGCCGTCCGAGCTTGAGCTGGTGTTGCGCCGCTCGGCCGGCATCCTCGGCGTGGATCTGCGCCCCGATGGCGGTACTGAGATCGCTGGCCGCTCTCGGGGTACGCCTCGGATCGCCAATCGCCTGCTGCGTCGGGTTCGGGACTACGCGGAGGTCCGAGCCGATGGTGCGATCACCCTCGAAGTGGCTCGCGCCGGACTGGCCGTCTACGACGTCGACGAACTCGGGCTGGACCGGCTGGATCGCGCTGTGCTCACCGCGCTGGTGCGTACCTTCGGTGGTGGACCGGTCGGGGTATCCACTATCGCCGTCGCAGTGGGGGAGGAGCCGGCCACCGTCGAAGAGGTCTGCGAACCTTTCCTGGTCCGGGCGGGCATGCTAGCCCGAACGCCGCGGGGTCGGGTGGCCACCGCAGCCGCGTGGCGGCATTTGCAGTTGGATCCGCCGGCCGACGCTCTTGCGGAGCCCACACCGACACTGTTCGACGAGTGAACGTTAAAGGCCGCCTAACCATAACCCGACGCCGACGATGAGAACGCCGCCGAAAACGACTTGGATGAGCGAGCAGCGAAGCGAGACTTCGAGGTAGCGCTTACGGATGAGTGCGATCACAGCAAGCTCGATGGCCACAACGACTGCCGCGCACACCAATGCAGTCGTCCGGTCGGAGATCAAAAACGGTAAGGCGTGAAATACCCCGCCCACGGTGGTCATCACACCGGTGATCGCGCCTCGGGTGGTGGACGAGCCTCGACCGGTCTGGCCGCCGTCATCGGAGAGCGCTTCGGACAGACCCATGCTGATGCCGGCTCCGAGCGCGGTGGCCAGGCCAACCAGCAGCGCAGCGTGTGAACTCGACAGCAAGGCCACCGCGAAGATAGGCGCCAGCGTCGACAGCGTTCCGTCGATGAGCCCTACCAGGCCTGGTTGCACATACTGCAGCACGAAGGCTTGCTCATCGGTTTCAATGTGGCGCAAAAGGGTGTTGGCGCAGCCGGCGTCCTGCTGGACCACTGAGCTTGTCTGAGGTACCCGGGGGGCCGGGGAGCGGGTCATCGTCGCTGTCGGCGCGCCAGCGAACCCGAATGCGGCACTAGCGGCAGGGTCATTGGATACCAGCGTATGGAGACCCAACGTGCGAGTGTCCAAGGCGTGTGCGCTGGGTCTGTATCGAGGCCTTGAGTATCGATGCGACGGCACGCGTCCGTCCTTTCTTGGGCGCCGTGGTACGGGGCTGGGCGGATCCACTGTGACGATTTCCCGGGGCGATCCCCGAAGGCGAATGTCGTCGGACTGCTGGCGGAACCCTAGGGAATCGGCCTGCCTCACTCGGGAACCTGAGAGACCTGGCTCGGTCGCAGCGCCCACAGGTCCGCGGCAGGCGACGAAGGACCGGCTGATTGGGCCGAATGGCCGCGCCTGCTGCGGCATCCGGCCTAGCGCCGTGTCCAGGTTGCGGCCGGCGACGGGCCGCTGTGAAGGATCGTCACCACGTACCCAGAGACGCTGCAGACCCGACCGAGGCGCGACCTGGCACACTCGGTAGCGCAAGGCTGATGGTGATCGGAGAACCATGAACGCCCAATTCCTACCGCTGCTGCTCATCGCTGCGCTCGCCGTGCTGCTGATCATGAACACTCGTCGGCAGAAGCGAGCGATAGCCGACGCGCAGCGGTTACAGAAGTCGCTGGTCAACGGCGACCGTGTGGTGACCACCTCCGGTCTGCACGCAACCGTCGTAGGCAGCGCGGAAGACACCACGGTCGAGTTGGAGATCGCCCCGGGAGTCCGTACCACGTGGTTGCGCGCCGCCATCCGAGAAAAGATCACTACAACGGACGCGGGCAGTGCGCCGCTGGCTGCGCCCATCGACGGCAGCGCTCGCACCGACAACTCCTGACCTGACTTGTGGGAGGCGGTACGCTCCCGCATCCGATCCCAGTGCTCGTGTCTGATCAGGGCGCTGGAACAGTGAGGACTGTGGCTGGTCGCTGCTGGCGTCCGGTGCACTGAGCGCCTGAACGACACTAAGACGTAACGACACTGAAGCTGTTGATTGAGGAGAACCACCCACCGTGGCACCACCGGCCGGGCGCTTCCGCCCGTGGCGCAATCTGGCGATCTTCGCTGGGGTAGTTGCCGTCCTCTACTCGCTGGTCTACTTCACCGGTGGTGGGGGTGCAACCCCAAAGCTGGGTATCGACCTGCAAGGCGGCACTCGGGTGACGCTGACCGCGCGGACGGTCGATGGTCGACCACCGGCACGGGAGTCCCTCGACCAAGCTCGACAGATCATCGAGCAACGGGTCAACGGTATCGGCGTGAGCGGCGCCGAGGTCGTGCTCGACGGGACCAACTTGATCATTACGGTACCGGGGGAGAACGGCGATCAGGCTCGCACTCTCGGGCAGACCGCCAGGCTGTACTTCCGGACGGTGATCGAGGAGCAGTCAGCCGGAGTGCCCGCGCCGGTTCAGCACCCAGGTACCAGCGCACCGGCGGCACCTCCAGCGCCACAGCAACCTCCGGCTGCCAGCACCGAATCGACACCGACGCCGCCCCAGTCCGTTGCGCCGCAACTGGCGCAGCCGCCACCGTCGAGCGAGCCCACGCCCACTCCCGCACCACCTGCCCCCAGCGCACCGCCGTCGGTCGGCACGGCCCCGGCGGACTCCGCCGACCCACAGGCGGCCGAGCAGATCCGGCAGGCCCGAGCGCGGCTGCAGAGTCAAGACCCGGCGGTGCAACAACAGGCATTGGCCGCGTTGAACTGTGCTGCTCCCAACCCGTTGCGTGGCAACGACGACCCGAATCTGCCGCTGGTCACCTGCGACCAGCACCACACTGCCAAGTACCTGCTGGGCCCCGCGTTCCTGTCCGGCGAGCAGGTCGCCAGTGCCTCAGCCGGCCCGAATCAGGAAGGCACGGGCTACGAGGTACGGCTCAGATTCAAACACCAGGGCGAGGACATCTGGGCGCAGTACACCGCGAACAATGTGGGCAAGCAGGCGGCATTTGCGCTGGACGGTGAGGTGGTATCGGCGCCGGTGATCAATGGCGCGATCCCTCCCGGTCAAGCGACCAGCATCGTCGGCCGCTTCAGCCAGGCTGAAGCGCAGAACCTGGCCAATGTGCTCAAGTACGGTTCCCTGCCGCTGTCCTTCCAGCCTTCGGAGTCCGAGACGGTGTCGGCAACCTTGGGATTGGCGTCGCTTCGCGCGGGACTGCTCGCTGGTGCGCTCGGGCTGGCTGTGGTGTTCGTTTACTGCCTGTTCTACTACCGGGCGCTCGGGGTACTGACTATCCTGTCCCTGGCGTTGTCCGGGTTGATCGTCTATGCCGTTCTGGTGTTGCTCGGACGCTGGATCGGCTTCACCCTGGACCTGGCCGGTGTCGCCGGCTTCATCGTGGCGATCGGCATCACCGCGGACTCGTTTGTGATCTTCTTCGAGCGCCTTAAGGATGAGGTGCGCGACGGCCGGACATTCCGCTCCGCGGTGCCTCGGGCCTGGGTCCGGGCCCGGCGCACCATCCTGTCCGCGGACGCGGTGAGCTTCCTGGCTGCCGCGGTGCTCTACGTTCTGGCGGTAGGGCAGGTGAAGGGTTTCGCCTTCACCCTCGGCATGTCGACGGTGCTCGACCTGGTAGTGGTTTTCCTGGCCACCCATCCGTTGGTCGCGATGGCGTCGCAGTCCCCGCTGTTGTCCCAACCGGGACTGTCCGGGCTCGGAGCGGCGCAGCGCGCCGGAGCCGAAAGTCGGTCGGCCCTGGCCACGGCGGGAAAGGGAGCCTGAGATGGCAGGTACGCTGGGGCGCCTCTACAGCGGGACCGGAGCGTTAGACGTCGTCGGGCGGCGGCGGATCTGGTACTCGGTATCCGGTCTGCTCGTCGCGATCTGCATCCTGTCGATGCTGCTGCGCGGATTCAACCTCGGCATCGATTTCGAGGGCGGTACTCGGGTGCAGCTCCCTGCCCAAGGGGCGACCGGCGCGATCAGCACCCAGCAAGTCGAACGCGTCTTCACCGCCACCGTGGGCCAGCCACCAGAGTCGGTGCAGACCGTCGGTACCGGTTCTGCGGCGAGCATCCTGATCCGCTCAGCAGCGCTGGACACCCGCACGTCATTTGTCCTGAAAAGGGCACTGTACGAGCAGCTGCACCCACTCGGAAAAGACGGACGGCCAAGCGAACAGGCGATCAGTGACAGTGCAGTGAGCGCAACCTGGGGCGGCGAGATCAGCCGTCAGGCGCTGATCGCGCTGGTGGTCTTCCTCGGTCTGGTTACCGTGTTCCTTGCGGTCTATTTCGAACCCCGGATGGCGCTTGCCGCGCTGATCGCCCTGGTGCACGACGTGCTGGTGACTGCGGGAATCTACTCATTGATCGGATTCGAAGTCACGCCGGCGTCGGTCATCGGCCTGCTCACCATCCTTGGCTTCTCGCTGTACGACACGGTCGTCGTGTTCGACAAGGTTCAAGAAAATACCCGTGGACTTCTCGGCCTGACTCGACGTACCTACGCCGAAGCAGCCAATCTCGCGGTCAACCAGACTCTGATGCGTTCGATCAACACGTCCTTGATCGCGGTGCTGCCCGTGCTCAGCTTGCTGGTCGTGGGCGTGGGCTTGTTAGGTGTCGGGACACTCAAGGATCTCGCTCTGGTGCAGATGGTGGGTATCACAGCCGGGACGATGTCCTCGATCTTCTTGGCGACCCCGTTGGTGGTGGACCTCACCATGGGCAGACCGGCGTACCGGCAGCAGGCCGAACGGGTTGCTGCGCGCCGGGAGAAGCTGGCCCGCAAGACCGCGACGAACCCAGAGCCTGAGGGCGAGACCGCGTCGACCGCCGCCGACAGCACCTCGACCGCGGACGCATTGACCCCTGCGGCCGTGCCTACCGCGGTCGGCAAAACCGCACCGGGGGGACGGCGGCGCGGGCACCCTGGAGCCAAGAGCAGCAGACCGTCCGGCAAGGCTGGCAGGTCCTCCCGCCGCTAACGGCGGTCAGTGCGCTCGAC
>JAODNG010000338.1 GCA_025465385.1 Pseudonocardiales bacterium | reverse complement strand
GATATGAGGATGTGGCATGGACGAACCAGAACGCGCGGCGGTCTCGACGGCGGCGTCCGTGCATGACACCCGTAGACCTCACTCGTCGTCGCTCGTCAGGCAACCGCCAATGCTGAATAGACCACCCGGTGGGAATCTAAACCGGCGGCCTAGCCGGCGTGGTGATGCAATCTTCCGGACGCTGGCCCAAGGATCCGGTGTTTTGCTATTAGTTATCATGGCCGCTATCGCAGTGTTTCTCGTGCTGCAAGCGATCCCCGCGCTTAATGCGGATACCACGAGCTTCCTCACTACGCTGAAATGGGCGCCCGACGGTACGCCCTCATCCTTCGGTATCGCGGCCCTAGCTTTCGGTAGTGTGTTGACATCGGTGTTAGCGTTGCTGATAAGTGTGCCAGTCGCCGTGGGCGTAGCGCTCGCCACCAGCCACTATGCGCCACGATGGTTAGCCCGCCCGCTGGCCTATATAGTGGACTTGTTGGCAGCCGTTCCGAGCGTTGTCTTCGGATTATGGGGGTTGACCTATCTTGTTCCCAACATCATTGCACCGTCAACGTTCTTGAATCATTACTTTGGTTTCATTCCGCTATTTGCCTCCAACGGTACCTACGGAAAATCGATCTTCGTCGCCTCCATAGTGCTCGCGGTGATGGCGATCCCGATCATTTCGGCCATCTCGCGTGAAGTATTCATTCAGACACCGCGCGACCAAATTGAGGCGGCGTGGGCCATTGGGGCGACAAAATGGGAGATGATCCGCACCGCGGTCCTGCCGTACGGGCGCTCGGGTGTTATCAGTGGGACGGTGCTTGGGTTCGGTCGAGCAGTAGGTGAGACGATCGCGGTGGCGCTTGTACTGTCGGCCAACTACGAGATCAGCCTTCACATACTCGAACCCGGGGGCAACACTATCGCAGCTAATATCGCCACTCGCTATGGAGAGGCTGGTGAGGTAGGTCGAGGCGCGTTGATCGCGTCGGGCTTGGTGCTATTTATCATCACACTGATCGTCAATTTCGGGGCGCGATCGATTGTCGGCAAAAATGGTCGCGGAGGTGCCTCATGACGCTGGTCGGTGCGGCATCGACGGGGAGCTCAGCCCTGATTCGAGCGCGGCTGTCGAGCTGGTCACTCGCTGCGATCGCGGCTGGCGCTGTCGCGGTGACCGCGGTGCTGTTCGCTGCTACGCCGATGCAGGGACGGGTCGCATTTGTGCTCGTCGCTGCAGTGCTCTACGTGGTAGCGCAGACCACCGTGTCGGCGCTGGTCGAAGGCCGGCGCCGGGCCAAAGACAGGTTGGTCACCAGCATCGTGGTGGCGTGTTCCTGCGCCGCCGTTTTGCCGCTGGTCGCGGTGCTGGGATTCACCATTGCCAAGGGTACGGCCGTCCTCAGCGGATCATTTCTCACCCACACGATGCGGGGCGTCGCTGAGCAGGACGCGAATGGTGGCATATACCAGGCGATCATCGGCACACTAGAGCAGGTCGGCTTGGCCACGCTCATGGCGGTCCCGTTCGGCCTCCTTGTTGCGATCTACCTCGTTGAATACAGTTCTGGGCGGCTTGGCCGGTTCGTGAGCTTCTTCGTCGATGTGATGACCGGCCTCCCCTCGATCGTTGCCGGACTGTTCATCTTCGCGTTGTGGATCCTTGCGTTGGGACAAAGTTTTTCTGGTTTCGCTGGCTCAATGGCGCTGACGGTCTTGATGTTACCTACCGTGGTCCGGTCGGCGGAGGAGATGTTGAAGATCGTCCCGGACGGTCTCCGGGAGGGTAGCTATGCGCTGGGGATACAAAAATGGGTCACCGTGGTACGGATCGTGTTGCCCTCAGCTTTGGCAGGGATTGTGACTGGCGTGATGCTCGCTATCGCGCGGGTCACCGGAGAGACGGCGCCGCTGTTGGTCACAGTATTTGGCAACCCGGCGCTGAACTTCAATCCATTTTCCGGGGCGCAGGCTTCGCTGCCACTGTTCGTATTCAGTGAGGCAGGTTTGCCTAACGAGACGGCAGTCAACCGGGCCTGGGCGGCGGCCTTGGTGTTGATTCTGATCGTCTTGGCCCTCAATGTCGTCGCCCGAGTGCTTGCCCGCCTGGCGAGTGTCCGTAGCTAACCCCCTAAAAATTGGACCTGTCATGGCCAAGAATGTTCAGATGAAAGATGTCGACATCTACTACGGCAAGTTCCATGCTGTGCAGGGGGTGAATCTGTCGGTTCCGCCACACGCCGTTACCGCGTTCATTGGTCCGTCGGGCTGTGGCAAATCCACGGTGTTGCGCACCATCAATCGGATGCATGAGGTCATCCCAGGGGCGCGGGTCGAGGGCCGGGTAGAGCTCGATGGGGAGGACATCTACCGGCCAGGTGTTGATCCAGTCGAAGTGCGTCGTGCAGTAGGGATGGTGTTCCAGCGACCTAATCCGTTTCCGACGATGTCCATCCGCGACAACGTCGTCGCCGGCCTGAAACTTCAGCGAGTGAGAAACAAGGCTCAGTTGAATGAGGTGACTGAGCGTTCCCTGCGCGGCGCCAACTTGTGGAATGAGGTGAAGGACAGGCTCGGCAAGCCCGGTGGCAGCCTGTCGGGCGGCCAGCAGCAGCGGCTGTGCATCGCGCGCGCCATAGCGGTTCAACCGGACGTTCTGCTGATGGATGAGCCGTGCTCGGCACTGGACCCGATTTCGACCCTCGCGATCGAAGACCTGATCGGAAAATTGAAGCAGGATTACACGATCGTCATCGTGACGCACAACATGCAGCAGGCTGCTCGGGTATCTGACCGGACCGGCTTCTTCAACTTACCGGCTGCCGACAAGCCAGGCCGCCTCGTGGAGCTCGACGATACGGAGAAAATCTTCTCCAACCCGGCAGAGAAAGCCACTGAAGACTATATCTCGGGGCGGTTCGGCTGATGTCATCGATCGAGAGCTGGCCGACGAACACACCGCAGGCTTATCGTTACTTGCCGGTCGATCCCCAGACTCTTGGTTTGCTGCGGATTTTGAGAATCGGGGATATCGAGCTGCAGCTTGATGGGCACCGGCTACTGGTCCGGGGCGCACCGGTTCACCTGCCGCACAAGGAGTTCCTGATCCTGCGGCAGCTGATGGACAATGCCGGTCGGGTCGTCACTCGACGCGAGTTGCTGGACAACGCATGGGGTACGGATCGGACAGACGCCCGCAACTACTTGGAGGTGCACATTCGCCGGATTCGCACCAAGATCGAGAGTGACGTGGACAGGCCGACTCGTATCCGGACCGTCCGCGGGGTCGGTTACGTCTTCGACTTGCCGCAAGAAGACTAACGCAGACGCGGCTAAGCAGACGGCGGCTGGACAGACTGTGCCGGCGGAGTCTGCTGGTGTGGTTGGGCGTCTTGAGGATGCGGGTTCTGGGGTGGCGGTGGCTGCTGAGACTGGTGCTGGAACGCCGATGAGCTCGGCGTACGAGGTAGCTGCTCGGGCTCCTTTTCGCCGGACAAGGCGCGGGTCTCAGCCTTGAAGATCCGCATCGACTGCCCGACCGAACGGGCCATGTGCGGCAGCTTGTTGGCACCGAACAGCAGCATGAAGACCGCCGCCACGATCAACAAATGCCACGGGCTCAACTCGCCCATCGTCGCCTCCCTGGTCAGCACCGCGCTAACAACGCTCAACATACTCGCCCCGGACGGTCTGGGTTCAGCTCGCCTGACAGGCGTCCGGGACGGCACGGCAGACCGAGCCGGCGGTTTCTGCGCCGGCAGGCTGGGTAGCCCTGGGGCATGCCATCTTCCGAATCAGCGGCGCGCTTAGAGCCCCGGTTAGAGCCCCAGCCGAAGCGCCGGTCCGAGCACGAGTCGGCAGGTAACCGACTTACCTTCGTCGGCACCGCGACGACGATCCTGCGGTTGGGCGGCTTCACCCTGTTGACCGATCCCAATTTTCTGCATCGCGGGCAGCGCGTGCATTTGGGCTACGGGTTGTTCTCCCGGCGGCTCACCGAGCCGGCGCTGCAGCCCGATGAACTGCCAGCGCTAGATGCGATGGTGCTGTCGCACCTGCACGGTGACCACTTCGACCGGATTGCTCGGCGCCAGCTGGATCGCGCGCTTCCGATCGTCACTACCGCGCACGCCGCGCGCCGGTTACTCCGCTGGGGCTTTCGCAGTGTCGCGGTGGTCCATACCTGGCAGAGTTGGGCGCTGACCAGCGGTGCGGAGCGGCTGACCATCACTGCGGTGCCCGGCCAACACGGTCCGGCTGGCGTGCATCGCCTGCTGCCCCCGGTCATGGGTACCGTCTTGCAGTTGTGCCGTCCCGGCCAGCCTGACTTCCAGCTCTACATCACCGGGGACACTGTGAACCGGTCGATGCTGCGTGAGGTCGGCGAGCGGTTTCCGGCGCTGGACGCGATGGTGATGCACCTTGGCGGCACGCGGGTGCTGGGTGTCCTCGTCACGATGGACGGGCGGCAGGGCACCGACCTGATGCAGCAGATCCGCCCAGGCGTGACGGTGCCGGTGCACTACGACGACTACTCAGTGTTCCGGTCACCGCTGCAGGACTTCCTGAACGAGGCTCAATCGCGAGGTCTCGCTGATGGTGTGCAAGTGGTGCAACGTGGTGAAACCGTTCAGCTGACGCCACAACTCCACGGCGCGGGAGCCTCGCGTCGGCAAGCTGAGGAGGACTGAGCCATGCCCGCTACCGGGAGGACGCGAGCCGCGCGGATCGTGGTGGTCGGTGCGACAGGCAACGTCGGCACCAGCGTGGTCGCCGCGCTAGCCGAGGACCTGGGGGTGGAGTCGATCCTCGGCGTGGCGCGCCGGCGACCGCAGTGGTCCGCGCCTCGGACCGAATGGGCCCAGGCCGACATCGAACGCGACGCGCTGGTCGGCCTGTTTCGCGGTGCGGACGCGGTCATCCACCTCGCGTGGTTGTTCCAACCCAGCCACGATCCGCTGGTCACCTGGGGCGCCAACGTCGGAGGCGCCAAGCGGGTATTCCAGGCCGTGGTCGACGCCGGAGTGCCGGCATTGGTGTACGCCTCCTCAGTCGGCGCGTACTCGCCCGGTCCGAAGGATCGCGCGGTCGCCGAGGATTGGCCCACCGATGGTTGGCCCACCGCCGGCTACACCCGGGAGAAGGCCTATCTGGAGCGAAGCCTGGACGCTTTCGAGCGCGCCCACCCCGAGGTCCGGGTGGTGCGGCTGCGCCCTGGATTCATCTTCAAGCGGGAGTCGGCCAGCCAGCAACGGCGTCTGTTCATCGGGCCGCTGCTGCCCAACAAACTGGTGCGGCCCGGCTTGGTGCCGGTCGTGCCTGACCTGCCGGGGCTGCGGTTTCAAGCCCTGCACACCGCCGATGCCGGCCAGGCTTACCGGTTGGCCGCGCTGAGCGAGGTGCGCGGCGCGTTCAACATCGCCGCCGAACCCGTCGTGGATGCGGCGATGCTGGCTGACATTCTCGGCGCCCGCACCGTTGCGGTCCCGCTCTGGCCGGTCCGGACCGCGCTGTGGCTGGCTTGGCAGCTGCACCTGGTCCCAGCCTCTCCCTACCTGTTCGACGCATTCCTGCGGTTACCGATCATGGACATCACCCGGGCACGGACTGAACTGGGCTGGTCACCCCGGTACAGCTCGCGAGAGGCCCTGGAGGAGTTCTTGGGTGGCCTGCGCGACGGTGCCGGCATGTCGACACCTCCGCTGGCGCCGAAGGTGCCCGGCGGTCGCGCACACGAGCTAGGCACCGGCGTCGGCGTCCGCCCCTAGTGGCACGATCACGGGGTGCTGCGAAGCGTAGGGGTGGAAGAGGAGCTGCTGCTGGTCGACCCGGACAGTGGCCAGGCGCTGGCGTTGGCCGCGGCGGTGCTGGACAATGCGGGTGACAGTGGGCAGCCGGTTGATCAAGCCCTGACCTCCGAATTGGCCCGCCAGCAGCTCGAGACGAACACCCGGCCCTGCGCCTCGCTGGCGGAACTCTCAGCGGAGGTGCGGCGGTGGCGGCGTGCGGCGAGCGAGGCCGCCGAGGGTAAGGGCGCCCGGATCGCTGCACTGGGCAGCTCGCCGCTTGCAACCGAACCGTCGATCAACTCGTCGCCTCGTTACCAGCGAATGGTGGATGAATTCGGCCTGATCGCCGAAGAACAACTCACCTGTGGCTGCCACGTTCACGTCGAGATCGACTCCGAGTCGGAGGGGGTGGCAGTGCTGGACCGAATCCGCGGATGGCTGCCCTACTTGCTCGCGCTCAGCGCCAACTCGCCGTTCTGGCAGGGGCAAGACAGTGGCTACGCCAGCTTCCGGTCCCAGGTCTGGGGCCGCTGGCCGTCGGCTGGGCCGACCGAGCTGTTCGGCTCCCTCGAGACCTATCACGCCACCACGCGGGCGATGATCGAGTCTCGGACGGTGCTCGATCTGGGGATGGTCTATTTCGACGCGCGGCTGTCTCGCCAGCACCCGACGGTGGAAGTGCGCGTTGCCGACGTCTGCCTGGACGCCGACGATGCCGTGCTGCTGGGGGGCCTGGTCAGAGCCCTGGTCGACACCGCTGCGCGGTCCTGGCGCGCCGGCGTGCCCGCGGCGCCTATTCGTACCGAGCTGCTGCGGCTGGCGAGCTGGCGAGCCGGCCGCTCCGGCCTCGACGGTGATCTCGTCAATCCGGCGGGTCGGCCGGCGCCGGCAGCGCAGGTGATCCGTGCACTGGTCGACCACGTCCGCCCGGTGCTGGACGAGTACGGCGACTGGGAGGTTATCGAAGATCTGGTCGCTACCGTGCTGAGCCGCGGCAACGGGGCAACCGCGCAACGGCGGATCTACCGCACCAGCGGAGAGCTGGCCGACGTCGTCGCCTACGCCGCGGATCGCACAACCGCGTAATGCGGGCTACCCGATACCCACCGGGATGGAGCTGACTGTGCCAGCGCGACGCAAGGCCCTGGTGACCAACGACGACGGCATCGACGCGCCCGGCCTCGTTGCGCTGGCTGCCGCCGCGGTTGCGGCCGGCCTCGAGGTCGTGGTGGCCGCACCCGCGCGGCAGTCCAGCGGGGCCAGCGCCGGAATCATCGCGACGACCCGGCAGGGTCAGACGCTGATCGAGCGACGGCAGCTGGCCGATCTCCCCGGCGTCGAGGCGTACGCCGTGGATGCCCAGCCGGCGTACATTGTGCGCGCGGCAGTCCGCGGCTGGTTGGACCCGGCACCGGAGCTGGTCCTGGCGGGTGTCAACCACGGAGCGAACGTGGGACGCGCGATCCTGCATTCCGGCACCGTAGGAGCGGCGCTGACCGCCGGGTTGAATGGTTTGCACGGGCTAGCCGTGTCGCTCGACGTCGGCTGGCACCCTGCCTGCGCGCCACACTGGGCCACCGTCGGGCACCTGCTGCCGGACGTTCTGGAATTGCTGACCGCTGCTCCGCACGGCACCGTGCTCACGCTCAACATCCCGGATCGGCCAGCCGAGGCGCTCGGTGAGTTGCGCTATGCCGCACTTGCCGAGTTCGGCACCGTGCAGACCACAGTTGACCGGGTGGACGACGGGCAGTTGCACCTCGCGCAGGTCGAGACGCAGGCCTCGCGGGCGGCGGGCACCGACAGCGCGCTACTCGCGGCTGGGCATCCCACCTTGACCGCGCTGGAGTCCGTTTGCGCGGTATCCGGGCCGGCGATCCCGCAATGGCTGGCATCGGCGATACACCGCATTGGCTGACTGCCATCTCGGTGCATTCGATCAGTCGACGCAGATCGTTACCTCGATTTATCGTCCCGGCGGTTGCGCGCTCCGTTGACGGTGAGGACGGTGGTACGTGGACGGCAAGCCAGCATCCTTGAGACCCTTGGAGCCATAGCATGTCCACTCAGACCAAAGACCACCGATGGGCCGCCGATGCTCGTGACGACCGGGACCCTCGGCCGCTGCAGGCTGCCGCGGACCTGACCGCTGAGCCGGTCGCCGCAGACCAAACCACCCAGCGGGTGCAGGACTCGATGGTTCAGCTTGTGCGTCAAGGTCAAGACACGTCACTGAGATCGCTGCAGGTGTGGGCCGACTTGGCCCGCAAGCTTGGCTCCACCGCGCCGAGCTCGCCCGCAGGCGCGACGATGGTTTCGCTCGCCCATGACCCGTTCGAGAAGCTGCTCGAGGCTCAGCGTCTGGTCGTCGAGGAACTCGTCGCGACGCAACGTCAACTTGCTCAACGGCTTTTCGACACCACCGCCACCGGCGGCGATAGCCTCGCTGCTCGGTAGGGCACCTCCGAGGTAAATCTCTCAAGCTGGCCGATCACGGTCGCAGGCGACGGCGTGCAATGACACGGCCGTGCCTTGATAAGTGATGCGCGCGTCAGCGAATCCCGACGTTTCGGTGAGATAGCTGTCTGCACCGCTCTATGGGGCCTGCCGTAAACAAAGACCACAAACTCAGAAAGGTAATTTCGCGATGAGTAATTCCCTGAAACTGGCCCATCAATGGTGGGACACCCTCGACCAGACCGATCGTCAACGGGTCTGGGATGCCCGCTACAGCTACCTCGCCGGCGACCTCGTGGAAAGCATGGCCAACGCCGGCGTGCCGGTGGTCAGCGATGGCCGTTGGTCCTGCGTCAGCGTCGGACCCACCGGCTTCACGGTGCCCATCGCCGTCCAGCAGCTCCTCGAGCGGCTGCCGCAGGCGCTCGACGAAGAAGGCTCACTTTCCCTTCCGTAAGGCCGCTGTGCTGGGCCCGGGCAGTGCGTTGACCAGGCGGTCCAGCTCGTCGTCGGTGTTGTAGTAGTGCACTGAGGCCCGGACCAGTTCGGACAGGCCGCGGCGCGGCAGGTCGAGGCGGGCCGAGCTGGCGACTGAGACGCTGGTGTTCACCGCTGACTCGGCAAGGCGGCGCTGTACAGCTCGTGCCGATACCCCGTCGACGGTGAATGTGACGATCGCACAGCGGCGCAAACCCTGATCGTGCACGTGCACACCGTCGAGGGCTGCCAGCCGCTCCCGCAGACCGTCGGCCAACGCGGTGACGCGTGCTTCGATGGCATCGAGTCCCCAGGACAGCGCATAATTGATGGCCACCCCCAGACCGATCTTGCTGGCGTAGTTCGTCTCCCAGCTCTCGAAGCGCCGCGCGTCCGGGCGGATCTCGTAGCGCTCCGGAGCGGTCCACGTTGCGGCGTGCATGTCGAGAAAGGGCGGCTCTAGCTGGTCGAGAAGCGTGCGACGCACGTAGAGAAAGCCGGTGCCGCGTGGGCCGCGCAGGAACTTACGCCCGGTCGCGGAGAGCAGGTCAGCGCCGATGCGATCGACGTTGATGGGCAGCTGGCCCACTGATTGGCAGGCGTCGAGCAGGAACGGCACCCCGGCCTCGCGGGCCACCGCGCCGACCTGTTCAGCGGGGTTGATCAGCCCACCTTGGGTCGGCACGTGAGTCATGGCGATGAGCTTGACCTCGCCGCCGCCACCACTGACGCGCCGGCGAAGGTCGGCGACGCAGAGCTGGCCATGCTCGTCGTCGTCGACGACTTCCACGACCGCACCGGTGCGGCGCGCAACCTGCAGGAAGGCGATGACGTTGCTGGCGTACTCGGCGTGGGAGGTAAGGATGCGTTCGCCCGGCTTGAACGACATGGCATAGAAGGCCATATCCCAGGCCCGGGTCGCGTTCTCCACAACCGCGACCTCATCGACCCCGCAGCCGATCAACCGGGCGATCGCCGGGTACGTCGCCTCGATGTGCTCGGCGGCGGCTTCGGCGGCCTCGTACCCACCGAACTCGGCCTCCCGACGTAGATGGGCGATGACCGCTTCGGTGACCTGTGACGGCGGTAACGCCGCCCCGGCGTTGTTCAGGTGCGCTACCCGGCTCGCCCCGGGAGTATCGCGCCGGGCACGGTCCACGTCGAAGGCCACAACTCAACACTATGTCCCCGCGCACTGGCGCAGGTCACACGCGTCGTTGCAGTATGAGGATCGACGGCTGGGGGTGGTAGCGGTGCGTTCAGTGCACGATGACCAGGACAGGTTCAGCAGCCGACCTCCGGGTGCGTTGCTGTTCGTACGGTATGCTTTCGCACCCAACGAGCTGGGTTATTGCGGTCCATCAGATAGCCAGGAGCTGCTGGGATACGGTGCCAACGGCGTCGTAGACCGTGGGTTGGCCGCGTTGGCACGGCAGTTCGATGGTGCCTGGCCCTATCTGGAACTCATCGCTGGCGCAGTCGGAATTTCCGACCCTCTCGATCACCGAGTCGTGGAGGCCTACTGGGTTGGCAACTCGCTGCTCGATCAGGTCGGGATCACTGCGCTGGGAAATTCGATGGAACACCGGCTCCGCTGCCGTACAGGTCGTCAATTCAGTTCGATTGCGGACAGTGTCCTGGCCGGCGGGGTACCGCACCACAGCTTCCACGTCTTCAGCGTCTACCCGTGGGTTGGCTTGCTGAGCAACGACCGTATCGCCCACCAGGCGCTGGAGGTGCTGGATCGGTGTCGCATCCGGTGGGGCAAGGTGGATAGCGTGTCCGGCGACCAGGTGCTGGTGCGAAGCCAACCGCTTACTTGGGACGGGCGGAATCTCGCGTTGGGTGAACCTGTCGTGGAAACCGCGAGACGGGCGGTTAACGGAAGTGGGTTCGTGGATCGGATTGGTCCCGGCGACTGGGTCTCGCTGCACTGGGACTGGGTCTGTGACCGTCTCGGTCCGCGCCAACTCGCGGCTCTGCGGCACTACTCGCTGCGCCAAATAAAGATCACCAACGATGAGATGACGCGCTCCGGCCCGGCGACGGTGTTGGGCCGGTAGACGCCTATGGCCGGCGCCAGTCCTGCCCCTGCAGGTGGGAGCCGGCCATCGGGCCCATCTGTAGCATCCCACCATCGACCGGCCAGGATGCGCCCGTGACATATGACGCCGCGGCAGAACAGAGGAAGGCGACCACAGCGGCAACCTCCCGGGCATCCCCAGGGCGTCCGAGGGGAACGCCGGGACGGTGCTCTTGGTGGACGTCGATGTCCTGCTGGCCAGTCATCGGTGTGGCGATCTCGCCCGGCGCGACGGCATTGACGGTGATGTTGTACTCGGACAGCTCCAGTGCGGCCGTCTTGGTCAACAGTCCCAAAGCGCCCTTGGCCGCACAGTACGCGGCGGCGCCGACCCGGGGCTGGTGCTCGTGAACGCTGGTGATGTTCACGATTCGTCCACCGCGGCTAGCGGCGACCATCCGTCGGGCCGCTCGTTGCAGGCACAGGAAGGCGCCATCCAGATCGGTTACCAGCACCTTGCGCCAGGTGGCGTAGTCGATGTCGAGCAAAGGCGCGGCGCTGCCCGTGCCGGCAGTGTTCACCAGCGCGTCTACGCCGCCGAGGAGCTCCGCGAGCTCGTCGATCACGTTCGCCGCATCCGGGAGCACCGTCAGGTCGAGATGGCGAATCTGCGCGCGTTGACCGGCTGCCCGCACCTCCTCGGCGGTCGCCTGAGCGCCGTGCTCGTCGGTGTGCCAGGTGATACCGACATCACAGCCCATCTCGGCCAGAGCGACCGCAGTGGCCTTACCGATTCCGGAGTCTGATCCGGTCACGATCGCGGTACGGGGAAAGTCGTGCGGAGTGCTCAGGGAAATGTCCATGCTGAATACTTCCCCGGTGCGCGATCAGCTGAACGTGCAGCCTCAGCCGGGACTGTTGTGTTCTACCTGGGAACCTTGCCGCGACGAGTTGTCGATGTCGACGGTAGGTTTGCCATCGGCACTGGTGTTGCCGACCACGACGCAGCCGTTCGAGCCGTCGATGATGATGATTCCACGGGTGATGTTGGGGCCGGAGATCTTGTTGTCGCGCAGCTCGACGTTGGGCCAGCGGCGCACGTTCACGGCTTGAGCACCGTTGGACGCGCAGGTATTGCCGATGAAGCTGATGGATGGGCCGCTGGTCGGGGCGGCGTTATTTCCACTCTTATCGCCAGTGGCGATCAGACACTGCGCATCGACGTTGCGGCAGGTATTATTCGCGATCACGACGTCGTAGGTGGGTGGGCCGTTGCTGTCGTATGTTTGAAAGCAGTCGGGGTGCGGCGGATTCGCGTAGCCGGTCGCCGAGATGTCTGTGATGGTGTTGTCAGTGATTCGGTGACCGTTGCCGAAAAAGCGCATTCCGTCGGCGTCGCCATTGTCGCGGGCCACTGTCCCACTCACGGTATTGTGGCGCACCGCGATCTGGCGCCCGCTGATCCAGATCCCGGCGGTGGCGACATGGTGCACCGTGTTGTCCTCGATGATCGAGTTCTCGCAGGGATCGCAGGTGATCCCGCTTCGCTGGGTGTCCTGGACGGTGTTGTGGCGGATGGCCAGGTCGGTGCCCTTGGCGGATAGACCGTCGCCGCCGGCGACCGTGAAGCCCTCGACGATGACGTGGTCCGCCGAGACGTTGATGCTGCGCACGGTGGCGCCGTCAGCGTAGAGCCTGACTGGCGCGTTCGCGGATCCCGGGCGGTCCATCGCCACGTCGGTGCCGGCCAGGTCGTGGCCGGTGAAGCACACGGTGGTCCCGGGGGAGGCAGCATTCAGGGCCGCCGGGACGTCGTCAGCTCGGCTGACCGAGCGGCGGCAGTCGGGCGGGCCGCTTTGGTTCGGGGGCGCCGGGGAATTCGGGCTTGACGGGGTCCGGCTGGACCCTGGATTCTGACGGGCTGGGATGTTCTGGCCAGCCGAGGGGCTCTGGCCCGTGCAACCACCAATGAGCAGCAGAAGACTCAGCGCAGTGATCCAGACCCTCACCATTAGGTGCCGCCGCGTCACCGGTGCCGCCACCCGGAGTCCCGGGACAGAATGTTCACCGGAGCAGGGTATGGCCCCGCGGTCCTTGTCGGCGTAACCCACCGTCGGCATGTCGGGTTCGTGCGGCGGCCCAGGGGGAAGAAGGTGGTCATGACCACCCAGCGGTATGAGATGGACGCGAGCAGCCGGACCCGGGCGAGTCGGGCGCGGCGCTGGTCGTGGCTGCCGGTGCTGCTGGTGGGCATCGGGCTGTTCATCGCCGTCCAGCAGGCTCTGGTGATCACCGGAAACCCAACATTGGTGCCCTCGCTGCTCGTGCTTGGGGCGCTGCTGATTCCGGTGACCTTCGTGGTCTACATCGACAGCCGAAACCCGGCCTTCGACTTGC
>JAODNG010000317.1 GCA_025465385.1 Pseudonocardiales bacterium | reverse complement strand
ATCGGGTGCGACGGCTGGTGCGCGCGGTAGGGTCGAAGGACAGCCCTGATCAGACGCTCCGGAGGTTAATCATGGCCGGTATGGTCGGTTCTGTCATCGTGGCCGGCGCCCGCACCCCAATGGGTCGCCTGCTCGGCCAGCTCAAAGATTTCTCGGCTGCCCAACTGGGTGGTTTCGCCATCAAGGCCGCGCTCGAACGCGCCGGTGTGGCGCCAGAGCAGGTGCAATACGTCATCATGGGTCAGGTGTTGACGGCCGGCGCCGGCCAGATCCCGGCCCGGCAAGCGGCGGTCAACGCCGGCATCGGCATGGACGTGCCGGCCCTGACGATTAACAAGGTATGCCTGTCCGGGCTTAACGCGATCGCGATGGCCGATCAGCTGATCCGGGCCGGCGAGTTCGACATCATCGTGGCCGGTGGCCAGGAGTCGATGACCCAGGCGCCGCACCTGCTGGTCAAGTCGCGTGCCGGGTTTAAGTACGGCGACGTCACGATGCTCGATCATATGGCTTACGACGGTCTGCACGACGCGTTCGACCAGGTCTCAATGGGCGCCTCCACCGAAAAGCACAATGGGCGCCACCAGCTGACCAGGGCCGAGCAGGACGAGTTCGCCGCGCAATCGCACCAGCGAGCCGGTCGCGCGGTGGCCAGTGGTCTGTTTGCCGAGGAGATCACCCCGGTGAGCGTGCCGCAGCGCAAGGGTGACCCGGTCCTGGTCGAGGCCGATGAGGGCATCCGGCCCGACACCACCGCCGCAAGCCTGGGAAAGCTGCGGCCGGCGTTCGCCGCCGATGGCACCATCACCGCCGGATCCTCGTCGCCGATTACCGACGGCGCCGCCGCGGTCGTGGTGATGAGCAAGGCCAAGGCGCAGGAACTGGGCCTGACCTGGCTGGCCGAGATCGGAGCGCACGGCATGGTGGCCGGACCCGACGATTCGAGCCTGCACGAGCAGCCCGCTAATGCAGTACTGGCGGCGTGCGCCAAAGAGGGCATCGAGGTGGGCGACCTCGACGTCGTCGAGATCAACGAGGCGTTCGCCGCGGTGGGCGTGGTATCCACCCGCAAGCTCGGCATCGACCCGGCGAAGGTAAACCCGAATGGGGGGGCGATCGCGCTCGGACACCCGATCGGCGCGTCCGGTGCCCGGCTGGCGCTGCACCTGGCGATGGAGCTCAAGCGGCGTGGTGGCGGCGTGGGCGCGGCGTCGTTATGCGGTGGTGGTGGGCAGGGTGATGCGCTGATCCTGCGGGTGCCTACGAACATCTAGCGTGAGTTCTCGTCGCCACGATGTCGGTGACCTTGTCGGGCGCGCCCGGCAAGGTCAGGCCCGGGCAGTTGCCCGGCTGATCTCGCTGGTCGAGGACGGTGCACCGGAGCTCCGCGAGGTTGCCGCTGCGCTGGTCGGTGACACCGGACGGGCCCAGGTCGTCGGGATCACGGGCGCCCCCGGGGTGGGCAAGTCGACCTCCGTCAGCGTCCTGATCACCGCGCTGCGGGCGGCCGACGAGAAAGTAGGAGTGCTGGCTGTCGACCCGTCCTCACCGTTCTCGGGTGGGGCGCTGCTGGGCGACCGGGTACGGATGCAGGACCACGCGCTTGACGACGGTGTCTTCATCCGCTCGATGGCCACCCGCGGGCATCTAGGGGGCATCGCCTGGGCGACCCCCCAGGCGCTGCGGGTACTCGACGCCGCGGGCTGCGACGTGGTGCTGGTGGAGACCGTGGGCGTCGGCCAGTCCGAGGTGGAGGTGGTCGCACTGGCGGACACCACCGTGGTGCTGCTGGCACCCGGGATGGGCGATGGGATTCAGGCGGCCAAGGCGGGAATCCTCGAAGTCGCCGACGTCTTCGTGGTGAACAAGGCCGACCGGGAGGGTGCCGACCAGACCATCCGCGACCTCAAGCACATGATCTCGCTCGGCCGGCGGGGGACGGCGGGTCCGAGTTGGCGGGCGCCGATCGTCCGGACTGTGGCGACCAGAGCTGAGGGCATCGAGGACCTGCTGGCCGCGATCGAGCAGCACCGGGCCTGGATGCTCAGCCACGGTGAGCTCGACGCTCGCCGGCAGCGCCGTGCGGAGGCCGAGATCGAAGCCATCGCACTGGCGCAGCTGCGCGGCAGGCTCGGCGACGTCCTGCGGGGCAGTGCACTGCCCGGGCTGGCCAAGCGGGTCGTCGTGGGCGAGTTGGACGTCTACCGCGCCGCCGACGAACTGCTGGCCGCATTCGGCGGCTCGTGAGTGGCAAACAGTGTTATAGCACTCAATGCCACTCACGAGAAGTCTCCGGCGGAGCGACGCACCTTCGTGAGCAGCACAGTGAGCTGGGCGGTCTCATCATCGTTGAGCCCGATGAGGCCGAAGTCGATGTCGGTGAGCGCCACGGTGGCCGTCTTCTGCCGCTGCCGGCCCGCTTCGGTGATCGTTACCACGGTGGTGCGCCGATCGGTGGGGTGGCCGTTGCGTTCCACGAGGTGGTCGGCCTGCAACCGGTCCACGATGTTGGTCACGCTGGTCGGGTGCAGCTGAAGCCGTTGACCCATCATGTTCATCGGCAGGCTGCCCTGGCGGGAGAACACCAGCAGCACCAACGCCTCATACCGGGCGAAAGTCAGACCATGTGGGCGCAGCGCGGCATCCACTGAGGACTGCAGGATCTGCTGCACGCGCATGATGTTGGTCACCGCCGCCATCGTTGCGGCTGGTCCGATGCGGTCTTGCCACAACTGCGCGGCCCGATCGATCGGATCGAACGGCAACGGGTGATGCGACGGCATGGGTGCACAGTAGGCCACGCCCGCGAGATCGCATTCTAGATGCAGAACGCGCGTCAGCGGGCCTGTTTTAGCGCGTTCTGCAATCCAGACTGCGCACTTAAGGGGAGGCGGCAACTGGTTGGACGTCCTACTATTGGATGGTTGACCAACTCGGCCGGGAGGTTCGGATGACGGGTTACGACGGCCGGCATGCGGATCCGCACGCCGGCCGAACACGCTGGCAGCGTCGTTACGCAGCGGAGCAGGCGGCTGGACGGCTCCGAGATGCGGACTTCACCACCCTGTCGGGGGCCGAGGTGGACCCCGTGTATGGGCCGCGCGAGGGAGATACCGTCGAGGAATTCGAGCGGATCGGCTGGCCGGGTGAGTATCCGTTCACTCGCGGTGTGCACTCCAGCGGCTACCGGGGACGCGCCTGGACGATCCGCCAATTCGCTGGATTCGGTACTGCCGAGCAAACCAACGAGCGCTATCACCAGATCCTGCGCAACGGCGGAGGCGGTCTGTCGGTCGCCTTCGACATGCCTACCCTGATGGGCCGCGACTCCGACGATCCGCACAGCCTCGGCGAGGTCGGGCATTGCGGCGTAGCGATCGACAGCGCCGCTGATCTGGATGTCCTCTTTGACGAGATTTCCTTGGAGCAGGTCACCACGTCGATGACGATTTCGGGCCCCGCCGTGCCGATGTTCTGCATGTACCTGGTCGCCGCTGAAAGACAGGGCGCTGATATCGCCAAGCTCAACGGCACGCTGCAGACCGACATTTTCAAGGAGTACATCGCTCAGAAGGAGTGGCTGTTCCCCCCGCAACCACACTTGCGCCTCATTGGGGACCTGATGGAGTACTGCACGGAACAGGTTCCGGCCTACAAGCCGTTGTCGATCTCCGGGTACCACATCAGGGAAGCCGGCGCGACCGCCGCGCAGGAGTTGGCCTTCACTCTTGCCGATGGCTTCGCGTACGTGGAACTCGGTCGCTATCGCGGGCTCGACGTCGATCGTTTCGCCAGCGGCCTGAGCTTTTTTTTCGACGCACACGTGGATTTCTTCGAAGAGATCGCAAAGCTCCGCGCTGCCCGCCGGATCTGGGCACGCTGGATGCGCGACCGTTACGGCGCCACCAGTGACAAGGCTCAATGGATGCGTTTTCACACTCAGACCGCTGGCGTCTCGCTCACCGCCCAGCAGCCCTACAACAACGTTGTGCGTACCACGATCGAGGCGCTCGCAGGGGTGCTCGGCGGAACGAATTCGATGCATACCAACGCTCTGGACGAGACTCTCGCACTGCCGTCGCAGCGGGCCGCGGAGATCGCCCTGCGCACCCAGCAAGTGATCATGGAGGAGTCCGGGGTGGCCAATGTGACCGATCCGCTGGGCGGCTCCTGGTATGTCGAGGCGCTGACCGACCGGATCGAGGCCGATGCCGAGCGCATCTTCGGCCGGATCAAGGACATGGCCGCGGCCACGGTGCCCTCGGGCCAGCACCCGATCGGGGAGATGACTTCCGGCATCCTGCGCGGGATCGAGGACGGTTGGTTCACCGGCGAGATCGCCGACGCGGCGTTTATCTACCAGCATGCGCTCGAGAAGGGTGACAAGAAAATCGTCGGGGTGAACACTCACACCGAGTCGGTCACTGATGAGTTGGAAATCCTTCGGGTCAGCCAGGAAGTGGAACGCGGACAGACCCGGATGCTGGCCCAGCGCCGCGCGCAGCGCGATCAGACCGCCGTCGACCGGGCTCTGACGGCCATGGTGACGGTAGCCGGCGGAGGCGGAAACCTCATCGAGCCGATGCTCGACGCAGCGCGAGTTGAGGCTACGCTCGGTGAGATCTGCGGGGCGCTGAAGTCTCAGTGGGGTGAGTACCGCGAGCCGGCCCGGTTCTGAGCCTGGCCGTGAATACCCGGGATCGGATCCATGCCAGGATAGTGGGTGTGAGCAGGCCTAATCCCCAGCAAGCCAGGCAAACCCCAGCCCTGTCCGGCGCCGTCGACCTGTCGGTGCTTAAGGCGCGGACCGATCCGGCGGGTCCGCGGGCCGCCCCGGGCGGTGCGCCGCAGGCAAGCACGGATGGCAAGTGGGTGCTCGATGTCACCGAGCACAGCTTCCAGACCGATGTCGTGGACCGTTCCATGCAGGTACCGGTGTTAGTCGACCTGTGGGCGACGTGGTGCGGTCCCTGTAAGCAGCTGTCGCCGATCCTCGAACGGCTCGCCGAAGCGGCCGGCGGGGTGTGGGTACTGGCCAAAATCGACGTCGATGCCAACCCGCGGATAGCCGAGCTCTTCGGCGTCCAGTCCATCCCCACCGTCATCGCTATCGCTGGCGGTCAGCCGGTCGACGCCTTCGCCGGCGTCCAGCCGGAGCCGCAGCTGCGGCAGTGGATCGCTTCGCTGCTCGACGCGCTACGTGACAAACTGCCCGGAATCCGGGCCGCCGAGGGGGCAGTGCCGGGCGCTGCTGCTGGGCAAGCCGAAACCGAGCCCGACGATCCCCGATTCACCGCTGCGGAAGCAGCAGTGACAGCTGGTGACTACGCCGCCGCCGAGGCCCTATACCAGCAGATACTCGATGCTGAGCCGGCTGACGTGCAGGCCAGGGCGGCGCTAATCCAGGTTCGCTTCCTGGCGCGGGTCGAATCCGCGGATCCCTCAGTGATCGCTAAAGCCGACGCCGCACTCGATGACGTCGACGTGCAGATCGCCGCAGCCGACGCGCAGGTGGCCGCCGGGGCGCCGGAACAGGCATTCGAGCGCCTGGTCGGCGCCGTGCGGCGGTTGACCGGAGACGACTGCGACCGGGCCAGAGCGCATCTGGTGGAGCTGTTCGAGCTTTTCCCCCCCGACGACCCCCGGGTCACCTCAGCACGCCGTGCGCTGGCCCGGGCGTTGTTCTGACTCGTGAGTGCGTAACAGTGTTAGAACACTGTTACGCACTCACGAGTCCGCGTCGAGCCACCGCTCGACGCTGGGCCATAACGCGCCGACTGCCCAGTTCGCGCCGATCCAGGGCCAGCACGCGGCCTGCGCGGTGCTGTCAACCGGGTAGGCGACTACGTCTATGCCGGCGCCACGGACAATGTGCACCAACGCCTGCGCCGCTTGAGAAAGGATCCGAGACGGATCGGCGGCTACCTGATCGGAGATCGGTTGGGCGATCCGCACCACGCACACCGATAGGTCTGCCACGCAGCGCAGCGCGCCGATACCACCACCGAAGTCGTAAAGTCCGGCTCGCACGCCGAGCTTGGCAAGCTGCCGCATGTTGTCCTCAGCGCGCGCGCCACCAACGCCGGCGAGTTCACCGCTGACCGTGCGGATCGCTGCCGCCGGCGCGCGCAGCTCCAGCTCACCCGGCGCCAGGCCAGCCTCATCGAGAACCGCTGTGACCCTCGGCACCAAGTCCGAGTGCTGCGCCTGGGACGGCGTGAGATTGACCGCCATCGGCGGCACGCTCCCGTTGCTGCGCTGCCGCCACGAGATGGCCTGCTCGGCAGCTGTGCGCAGTAACCACTGGCCTACGCCGTGCATGACACCGGTCTGTTCCGCAGCCCGCACGCACTGTGCGTGAGACAGCACGCCCAGCTGTGGATGCTGCCAGTTCAGTGCCGCTTCGATGCCCACCAGCCGTTCGCCATCCAGCGTGACCACCGGCTGGTATGTCACTCGCAGCTCGCCGGTCTCCCAAGCGCCGGGCATCGCCGCGGCCAACCGGAGCTCGGCGCGGTCCGCGGCATCGACGTCGGCATCGAACAGCGTCCACTGCCGCTTGCCTGCGCCACGCATCCGGCGCAGCGTGGTGCTGGCGGCCCGCATCAGCTCGTCGGCCGTCGTCGCGGCGACTTGGCGCTGCACGACACCGATGCTTGCGGTGGCCGCCACCCCGACGTCATCGATGTAAAAAGGTTCAGCCAGCTCGGTGTTGATGATTTCGGCGAAGGCTCCGACGTCCAGGACCGGATCCTCGGGTTCGATGAGGATCGCGTACTCATCTGCGCCGAGTCGGGCGAGCATCGCCGGCCGGCCGGCGACCACTGCTTCCAGCCGCCTGGCCACCACATCCAGCAGCTGGTCACCAACCAGATGGCCGAGGCCGTCATTGATCGTGGAGAAGCCGTCTAGATCGAGATGCATCAGCGTGACCACGGCCCGTGGCTCGAGCCGCGCGAGCACCTTTTCCAGGTGGCTGATGAAGTACAGCCGGTTCGGCAGACCGGTCTGCACGTCATGCAGTGTCTGGTGGTGCAACCGCCGCTCTAGGAGGTGCTGGTCGGTGATGTCCTCGACCATCGTGACGACCTGCTGGGGGTCCTGATTGGTTCTGAGCAGCACCGAGCCGGCGAGGTAGACCCATGCGAGTTCGCCATCCGCCCGGCGCAGCGGAAGTCGAACCCGGAACCGTGAATCCCGACCCGCCACCAGCTCCCGGTAATGCTCCTCCACAATGGGCTGGTGGCCGGCTACGGGCAGCTCGCTGAGCTGACGTCCGAGTAGCTCGCCACCGGAGTAGCCGAGGATCTTCTCCAGCGACCGGTTGGTCTGAATGATCCGGCCGTCGTCCTCGGTGATCGCGATACCCACCGGGGAGAAGTCGAAGACTTCTAGGAACCGGGCTTCGCTGACCCGCGCGTGTCGCTCGAGGTCCTGCCATGCCGACGACAGCGCCCGCTTGACCTCTTCTTGCTGGTCGCAGACGAGGTTGCGTAGCGCCCACGTGTAGCCGGCCGCCAGCGCCCCGAGGAGTTGGATGATCTGGGCACAGCTCGGCTGCGTCCCGGCACCGCGCGCGGCGGCGGGCAAGGTGTCACCGAGCACCTCGAACGTTCGAGACAAGCTCTGCGCACCGGTGAAACCACCGGCGACGAGTCGCGCACCGACGTCGGAAGCACTCTGGGTGTCCACCGCAGCGCCGGATAGTGCGGCGACGAGCCGCTCGGCGAGATCATCGAGGTAGTCCTGGATTTCGGCAAGCGGGATCGGCGCTGAAGAGGTCGCGCTGATCCCGCGGGCCCATTCGCGAGCGAGGTCAGCCGGTGACGGGAAGGTGCAACCCTGATCACCGGATCTCGCTGTGTGGTCCTGTCCCAAGTCGTCGGCCCACCGATCACTACCCCGCGGCAGGGATCACCCTACAGCCCCGTCAGCCACAAGCGCGATACTCAGCTCTCGTCAGCTGGGGTGAGCCAGATCGTCCCGGCTGGTGGCAGCCGGAGCACCGCGGAGTAGGGCAGTCCGTGGCACGGCGTCTCGCTGGCGATCACCTCTCCGAGGTTCCCCACGCCCGAGCCACCGTAGCCTTCGGCGTCGGTGTTGAGCACCTCGAGCCAGCGGCCTTGGCGGGGCAGGCCGACCCGGTAGCTCTCGTGCGGGTTTCCGGCGAAGTTCGCCAGGCAGGCCAGTACGGTGCCGTCATCGCCCATGCGCAGGAAGCTCAGCACGTTGCCCCAGGCATCGTTGGCGTCGATCCACTCGAAGCCGGCTGGGCTGGTGTCCTGGCTGTACAGCGCTCGGTGTGATCGGTAGGTGGCGTTGAGGTCCCCGACCAGTGCCAGCACTCCGCCGTGCAGCGGATGGTGGCACAGATTCCAGTCCAATGACCGGCTCTCCGCCCATTCGGCGGGCTGCCCGAATTCGCCACCCATGAACAGCAGCTGCTTGCCAGGGTGGGCCCACATGTAGGCGAGCAGGCATCGTAGGTTAGCCGCCTTGTTCCAGTCGTCGCCGGGCATCCGGTTCCACAACGAGCCCTTGCCGTGCACCACCTCATCGTGCGAAAGCGGTAGCACGTAGTTCTCGCTCCAGGCGTACATCAGCGAGAACGTCATCGAATTATGGTGATAGCCACGGTGCACCGGATCGTGGCCGACGTAGCGCAGCGTGTCGTGCATCCAGCCCATATTCCATTTGAAGCCGAAGCCCAGGCCGCCCACATGCGTCGGTCGGGTGACGCCGGGCCAGGCGGTGGACTCCTCGGCAATCGTCACCACCCCGGGGTGTCGCTTGTACACGGTGGCATTCATCTCCTGCAGGAATGCGACCGCATCCAGGTTCTCCCGTCCACCGTGCTCATTGGGCGACCATTCGCCCGCCTTGCGGGAATAGTCGAGATAGAGCATCGACGCCACCGCGTCGACACGGAGCCCGTCAAGGTGGAATTCCTCAAGCCAGTACAGCGCGTTGGCCACCAGGAAGTTGCGGACCTCGTTGCGCCCGTAGTCGAAGATCAGGGTGCCCCATTCCGGGTGCGCCGCCCGCTGTGGATCTGGGTTTTCGTAACACGGTGCTCCATCGAATTGTGCTAGTGCCCACTCATCGCGCGGGAAATGCGCGGGCACCCAGTCCATGAGCACGCCGATCCCTGCCGCATGCAGCGTGTCGACGAAGTAGCGGAAGTCGTCCGGAGAGCCGTACCGCGACGTGGGCGCATAGTAGGAGGTGACTTGGTAGCCCCAGGAACCCCCGAAGGGGTGCTCGGCCACTGGCAGCAGCTCGACGTGGGTGAACCCGGCCTTGCTCAGGTATTCGACCAGCTCGTGGGCCATCTCCCGATATCCCAGCCCCTGTCTCCACGAACCCAGGTGTATTTCGTAGACGCTCATCGGCTTGGTCACCGGCTGGCCGTGCGCCCGATCCGCGAGCCACTGATCGTCGCTCCACTCGTGGGTCGACGGGCTGGCCACCACGGAGGCGGTGTTCGGCGGGACTTCGGTGGCGCGAGCCATCGGGTCGGCCTTCTCGTGCCATCTTCCATCGGGTCCCAACAGGCGGAACTTGTAGCGGGTGCCGGCACCGACGCCGGGCAGGAAGACTTCCCATATCCCGCTCGAGCCCAGCGAGCGCAGCGGGGTAGCCACCCCCGACCAGCCGTCGAAGTCCCCGCACACCCGGACCCCGCCGGCGTGCGGCGCCCACACCGCGAACGAGGTTCCCTGCACCACTCCGCCCGGTGTGGAGTAGCTCCGCAGGTGCGCGCCGAGCACATCCCACAGCCGTTCGTGGCGACCCTCCCGGATGAGGTGCAGATCGACCTCGCCTAGCGTGGGAAGCCAGCGGTACGGGTCATCGCTGATCACGCTGTGGTCGCCGTAACGCACCCGCAGCCGGTAGTCGCCCGGCGCGGGCATGAGGCCGTGGAAAAGTCCCCCGGCGGAAGGCTCCAACGGGTACTCTCCGCCGTCGGCGAGCACCGTCACCTCATCGGCATGCGGGCGCAGCACCCGCACCGCGGTGCCGTCAGGGTGCGCGTGGGCACCAAGCACCGAATGCGGATCGTGGTGCTCACCAGCCAGTAGCCGGCGCAGCTCGTCGGCCGGTAGTGCCGAGCTGACGCGGTGTGGCGCGTGCACGGTCACGTCCTTCCCCCGGTTTGTCATGCTCCTAGTGTGTCGGCTTACGCGCGCATCTGCTCGGTGACCTTCGCCGCTTGCCGAATTAGGGGTGAGCTGCGGTGAGACGGGCGATGGCGGCTAGCGGGATGGGCAGCCACAGGGGGCGGTTACCGTGCTCGTAGGCGACCTCGTAGAGGGCCTTATCCAGCTCGAAGGCGCGCAGCAGCACGGCCTGCTTGCGCGGGTCTGGGGCGGCTTGGGCGTAGCCGTCGCAGAACGCCTCCTGGTTGCGGGTACTCCAGGCCAAGGCGACTACGGCGCGCTGCTCAGAGTCGGCCTCGCCCAGCGGCAGATGGTTGGCGGCGTAGTCCAAGGAGCGCAGCATAGCGGCGACGTCACGTAGCGGAGACGAGGCAGCAAAGCGGTCGGCGAGTGGCACCATCGGCTCGCCCTCGAAGTCGATCAGCACCCAGCCGGTGACGCTGCGCAGAGCTTGGCCGAGGTGCAGGTCGCCATGCACCTGCTGCACCGGCAACGGGCCTTCGAGACCGCGCACCGCGTCGAACGCCGCGCGCAGCTCATCGGAGTACGGGGCCAGCTCAGGCACCTGCCCCAGGACTTCCGCCAACCGGCGGTGCATACCGTCGGCTACCCCGTCGAGGTACCCGGCCGGGGCCGGAGAGCTGCCCAGAGCGGTGGCCAGGTCGGTATGCACGGTGGCCACCACGTGGCCCAACCGGTGTGCCTCGGAAGCGAAATCACCACCGACGTCCGCAGGGTCGGCATGTTCCACGGAGCCCGGTGCGCCCTCGATTAGGATGCTTTCCGCCAGCAGATCTCGCACGCTCGCGGTGGCCATCGCCCAGCCCTCGACGGCATTGCGCAGATACTCGCTGAGCATCCCGAAGGCGGCTGTGTCGGCCTCGCCGGCGGTACCCAGCGGCCCTTCGATGCTGCCGAGTGGCGCGGCGATGTGCTGACAGCCCACGGCGGCCAACGCACGGTGCAGCTCGAGGTCCCGGTTGTGACCCGCGGCCAC
>JAODNG010000298.1 GCA_025465385.1 Pseudonocardiales bacterium | reverse complement strand
CTGCGCCGGTATCCGGGCCTTTGTCACGAAGTGTTCAACGAGCCCCAGCGCGAGCAGATCCTCACCGACTTAATCTCTGGCTTACGGCAAACCTCCCCGGCAACGGATCCCTGCGCATTCAGCGGCTCGAGCGGATTTCCACGTTGCTTTTCACCCCACGCCCGCTGAACGCCGCTTGTCTCGCAGCGCCGCAGCCAACCGGGCGACCTGGGAAGCCGGCTCCGCAAACTTCACCGCCGCCGCGACGGTGCGCAACGGTGCGCGGCTCGTCGTCGCACCGAGAACTACGCTGGTCGGACGTCGACATGAGGTACAAGCATGGATGCCCAACGGGTAGCAACTGCCGCGAGACGTGTCGGGCGTCTGACTGCCTGCAGGATCGCGCGCGATCATGGTGGCCGGTGTTCGTCCTGGCAGCTGGCGGAGGATGCGGGATTTGAACCCGCGAGGGTTTTAACACCCAACACGATTTCCAATCGTGCGCCATAGGCCACTAGGCGAATCCTCCGCTGCGGAGGTTACCGCTCGTACAGCTACGGAGCCAAAGCTGCTGCTAGTTCGCCTCGTTGACCGACCTGAGCGAGCCGATGACGGGGTTGTCGAGAGGGTGTCGTGCTCTGGATGCCGATACCCCCTAGACTGGGTGGCGGACCCCGCGCGGCGTCCATCTTGCGAACTCCCCCAGGGTCGGAAGGCAGCAAGGGTCAGCACGCTCTGGCGGGTGCGCGGGGTCCCCTTCATGCAAGGTGCGCCACGAAGTTCGAGGGGCGGATTGCAACGTGAGCCAGGATGCGCGGGCGCAGGGCGGCGCGGCGGCGGAGTTGGAGCAGCTGCGTGAGCGGATGGCTGTGATCAAGCAAGAGGCCGCCGCCGAGGTGGACCGCAAGTGGGGATCACCGTTTCGATCCCCGGCGCTGTTCGACCTCAAGGTGAAGGCGAGGCTGTCGGGTAACGAGGAGTACCGCTCGCTGCAGGCCCGGGTCCAGGAGGCTGAGGCCGACCGCGCGGCGGAGTGACTGATCCCGTCGAGGAGAAATTTCATGCGACCCCAGACCTCAGTCCGCGGACGGGTCGCCAGCACCGTCGCGACGGTGGCGATGGTGACGCAGTTGACTCCTCGGATGACGCGGGTACGGCTCGTCGACGACAGCCTGGTCGGTTTAGCCGCCGTTCCTGGGCAGACGCTCAAGATCTACGTTCCCGACCTGGTCGGCGAGCTGCCAGTATCCCGCGACTACACGGTGCGCGACTATGCAGCGCATGATTGTGATGGGACGCGCCCCAGCCTGGACATCGACGTCGTACTGCACGGCGAGGGACCCGCGGCCAATTGGGCGCGGCGGGTGCGTCCCGGTGAGACTCTGGAGTTCGTCGGTCCGAGCGGTCGCTACCGTCCCGATCCACAGGCTGACTGGCACCTGTTCGCTGGCGACGAGACCGCCCTGCCAGCGATCCAGGCCTATGTAGCGATGCTGCCGGCAAAGACCTGCGCGCTGGTCTACATCGAAGTCGCCCACGCCGCCGAGGAGCAGCCGATACCGGGCGTGGCTCGGCCAACGGTGTGCTGGCTGCACCGCGGCGACCTTGCGCCAGGTACGACCGCGCTGCTGGATGATGCTCTACACGCCGTTGCGCTACCGCCCGGGCAGGGACGGATCTGGCTCGCCGGCCATACCCCGACAGTGCAACGAATCCGGGCGCACCTGCTTAACGAACGAGCGGTCGACCGGCGAACGCTGTATGTCAAGGGTTTCTGGGAGCGCCGCCCTCGGTAACCCTGGTGCCATCAATCGATGGATCGATCGGCAGGTGGCGGCCATACGTCTGGAACGGAACGCAGGGTCAACGCGACCGAGGTACGCCTCGTGCTGTGAGGACTGTCGTAGGCGCGCGGTAGCCTCGCGGCCGTGGCACTGGCTCTCTACCGCAAGTACCGCCCGGCGACGTTCGCCGAGGTGGTCGGCCAGGAGCACGTCACCGAACCGCTGCGCACCGCGCTGGCGGCTGGCCGGATCAACCACGCCTACCTGTTCTCCGGCCCGCGCGGCTGTGGGAAGACATCCAGCGCGCGGATCCTGGCCCGTTCGCTGAACTGTGTGCAGGGCCCGACGCCGGACCCGTGTGGGAACTGCCCGTCATGTGTTGCGCTGGCGCCCGAAGGCCCAGGATCACTCGACGTCGTCGAACTCGACGCAGCTAGCCACGGCGGCGTGGATGATGCCCGCGACCTGCGGGACCGCGCGTTCTACGCCCCTGCCGAATCCCGGTACCGGGTGTTCATCATCGACGAAGCGCACATGGTCACCACGCAGGGTTTCAACGCCCTGCTCAAAATCGTGGAGGAGCCTCCGGAGCACCTCGTTTTCGTCTTCGCCACCACCGAGCCGGAGAAGGTGCTGTCGACCATCCGCTCGCGCACCCACCACTACCCGTTCCGGCTGCTGCCACCGAGCACCATGCGAAGGCTCCTGGAGCAGGTGTGTGCTCAGGAGGGTGTCACGATCGAGCAGGCGATCTACCCGCTGGTCATCCGCGCCGGTGGTGGTTCGGCCCGGGACTCGCTGTCCGTGCTGGACCAACTGCTCGCCGGAGCCGGCCCCGAGGGGGTCACCTACGCCCGGGCGGTGGCACTGCTCGGGGTCACCGACGTCGCACTGATCGATGACATGGTCTCGGCGCTGGCCGCCCAGGACGGCGCCACGGTGTTCGCCACCATCGACCGGCTGGTCGAAGCGGGGCACGATCCTCGCCGCTTCGCCGCCGACCTCCTGCAGCGCTTCCGCGACCTTGTACTACTGCGGGTCGCCCCTGAGCCCGCCTGCCACGGCCTGATCGACGCCCCGCAGGATCAGCTCGCGACGATGACCGCTCAAGCTGAGACCCTGGGCGCGGGCAGTCTCACCCGGTTCGCTGAAATCACGCACAGCGGGCTTGTCGAGATGCGCGGAGCTACCGCGCCCAGGCTTCTGTTGGAATTGCTGTGCGCCCGGATGCTGCTGCCGGCCGTCGACGAAGGCGAGGGCGCTGTGCTGCACCGGCTGGAGCGCCTGGAGCGGCGACTCACCATCGCCCCGCCGGCCACCGAGGAGCCTCCGGTCGCCCAGCCGCCCATTGCCTCGCCGCCTAGTGCCGCGCAGCCCACTCCCCAACCGCGTGTCGCGCAGCCACCGGTGGCCCAGCGGCCCATCGCTCAGCGGCCCGTTGCCCAGCCGCCGGCCGTTCAGCCACCGGTCGTTGCGCCACCACCGTCCGAAGCCGCCACGACCGCGCTCGCGCCGGACCAACTTGACGCGGCCGCGGTGCGACGGGTGTGGCCTGCCTTGCTGGAAGCGGTGCGCGAGCAGAGCCGGACGACCCAGGTCCTGCTCAGCAACGCCACCGCGAGCGCGGTACAGGGCTCTACGCTTGTTCTGACCCTGCCTAACGCCCCGCTTGCCCGCCGGCTGGGTGATGACCGCAACGTAGAACTGATCAGGGAAGCACTGCGCAACGTCCTGGGTGTCGACTGGCAGGTCCGCTGCGAGCACGTCGACGGCGAGGCTGGTGCTGGCGGCACCAGCAAGCCGCAGCACACCGCGCAGCGTGCCGGCCGCTCACCACAACGCTCGGCGGATCGTCCCGCCTACCGTCGTCCGGCAGCGACGCAGGCCCCGGACGACGGTATTCCTCCACCGCCTGAACCCTCTGATCCCGCTGACCCTGGCGCACCGGATTTACCGCACGTGCCGACGGATGACGACGAGGCAATGCTCGTCGAGGCGTCCGGCATGAGCCGAGAGCCGCCCAGCCGTCGCGATCCGGAGGAGGTCGCCCTGGAGCTACTCGCCGAGCAACTCGGAGCCCGACGCATCGATTCGTGACGGTGAGCGTCGTGAACTTGACAGTACCGACGTTCTAGGCGCCGGAACGTCCGTGCTGTCGAGTTCACGACGCATCGCCTGCCTGCGGCTCACGAGTGCCACCAGGGGCGTAGCGGCACATGGGCGTTGCCGGTGCCGTCGGGGCGTACCGCTAGCACCTGGTGCAGCTGGATGCCGTTGCGCTCGAAAGCCAGGCGCGAAGAGGCCATGTACAGGCCCCATACGCGGGCGGTAGGTTCACCGACCTCAGCCACAGCCTCGTCCCAATGCCCGGCGAGGTTCGCGCACCATTGCTTCAGCGTTAATGCGTAATGCTCTCGCAGATTCTCGACATGGCGGATTTCGAAGCCGGTATTCTGCGCCTCTGTGATGATCTTGCCGGCGCCGGCCAACTCGCCGTCGGGGAACACGTAGCGATCGGTGAACGCGTCGGTCTGGGCCCGGCTGCGGTTATCCGGTTGGGTGATGCAGTGGTTGAGCAGCCGGCCGCCAGGGCGCAGCTTGGCCAGTAGCAGCGCAAAATATGACCGGTAGGTGTGTACCCCGACATGTTCGGTCAGTCCGATCGAGCTCACGGCGTCGTAGTCGGAGCCTGGAGCGTCCCGGTAGTCCAGGTGACGCACTTCCGCGAGCCCGCTCAGGCCCTCTCGCAGGATCGCCTGCTGCGCCCAGCGGGCCTGCTCCGCGGACAACGTGACGCCCAGCGCGCGCACGCCGTGGCGAGCGGCGTAGCGCACCATGCCGCCCCAGCCGCAGCCGACGTCGAGCAGGCGCATCCCGGCCCGCAGGCCCAGCTTGTCGGCGATCAGCTCATGTTTGCGCTCCTGAGCTTGCTCCAGGCTCGCCTCCGGATGGTCGAACACGGCACACGTGTAGGTCATCGACGGCCCGAGCACGAACTCGTAAAACTGGTTGGAGACGTCGTAATGGTGGTGCACCGCCTCGGAGTCGCGGTGCCGGGAATGCGCCAGCCCTACCATCGTCCGGCGCCACCGGGGCGCCGACTCCTGCGGCGGTGGTGGCACCGGCCGCAGCCGCTGCCAGCCCAACGAGCGAGTGATTAACGCCAGTTCCGCCAGGGTCGGGCGCCGGAAGCGCAACTGGTATGCCATCACCCGCATCGCCTCGTACGGGTCACCGGGGTGCACTCCCTCCGCCTGTAGGTCACCGGCGATGTAGGCCCGTGCCATGCCGAGGTCGCCCGGGGCGGTAAACAGGTAGGTGGCACCGCGCGGGGTGGCCAGGTGCACGCTGATCGCGGCGTCGGGCGGTCCCGTGGCACTGCCGTCGTAGGCGGTGAACCGGACCGGGAACTGGCCATCGGTGAGCAGGTCGACGATTCCCGCCAGCGACAGCCGGTCACCCTTCACCGGGTCCGTCACGGGAGTGGGGCGCCGGAAGGTCGTCATTGACGTCGCACCGCCTTCGCGTAGAGGTCCAGGAGCCGCTGGTCTGGGTCGTAGCGCTGTTTGAGGGCCGCGTACTGCTCGCCGCCGTAGCGGGCATCGAACTCTTCGCGCGAGTAGAACGAGTCCGAGTACAGCGACTTGTGGCCGCCCACCACGTCAACTCGGTTTTCAATCGCCCGGTTGGTGTCGCTGCCGGTGCCCGGCACACTGGCCCAGAAGCCGACATTGACGTACTCCCGGCCGGCTTCCAACGGATACAGCGGCCAGGTGTGATCACCGCGAAGCTGCAATGGGCACAGCCACACCGGCTCGATGCCGACGTGCTCGACGAACCAGCGCAGGAATTCCGCGGTGCGCTCCAGCGGGATCTCGACGTCCTGGATCACGCGTTCCCGGCGCGGGCGGCCGCGGCAGACCTCCCAGCGATTCTCCACGTCGAAACGGTTCGCCAACGCCACGATCTTCCAGTAAACATCGCTGCGGCGCAGCCGGGCCGGCCACAACGGCCGGATCAGCGGGTGCTGGACCCCGAAGGCCCCCGAGCACCAGAACCAGTCGGTGTCCCAGCGCCACAGATAGTCGTGGGTACGCAGGATGTCGTGGCAGCGTTGCTGGATCGAGCGGTAGTAGATCTGCTGGCCCGTGTAGTCACTAGCCGGTCCGGTGTGATCGGCGCGCCGGCCCAGCGTCAGGTAAGACTCGGTGCGGGCGAACATCACGCCGTCGAGGTAGTCGACGTCCTCTCCAGCCCATTCCCGAGTCGCCATGATCAGCCTCACTGCGGCGCACAGTTCATCCAGATCGTCGAACCGAACGTGCCGCAGAACGACGTGCGAGCGCACCGGTTCAAGCTCAATACGCAGCCGGGTGGCATAGCCCAGGGTGCCGTAAGAATTGGGGAATCCGCTGAACAGGTCGTCACCGGGAATTGCCGTGACGATTTCACCGCTGCCGGTGAGCAGTTCTAGTTCCAGGACCGACTCGTGCGGGAGGCCATTGCGAAACGACGCCGCCTCGATTCCCAACCCGCTCACCGCGCCGCCGAGAGTGATCGTCTTGAGCTGCGGCACGACCAGCGGTGCCAGCCCATGCGGCAACGTCGCGGCGACCAGGTTCTCGTACGTGCACATGCCTGCGACGTCGGCGGTACGGCTGGTCGGGTCCACCTCCAGCACTCCGGTCAGGCCGGAGACGTCCAGGCCAGGCCCGGCCGCGACGCGGGACCGGAACAGGTTCGACGTCGGCTTGGCCAGCCGCACCGGCGACCCCGCTGGGATCGCTCGGTAACTGGCTTGCAGCCGCTGGACAGCATCGCGATGGCTGCGCCGCACCCCGGTGAGCTGCACACCCTTTACGCTACGGCCAAACCGGCCCCGACCGCACCGGTTTCCAACGATCAGGACATGGCTACCCTGTGCGCACACGGGTCTTATACGTCAAGCGGGCCCGGAATCCACGAGAGGAGCCGCGGTGCAACCCGGCGGAGCGCCTGACATGCAGATGATCCTGCAGCAGGCCCAGAAGATGCAACAGGAACTAATGAGCGCGCAAGCCGAACTCGCTGAGGCGGAGGTCACCGGCCAGGCCGGTGGTGACCTGGTCACAGTCACGTTGGCTGGCTCCGGTGAGGTCCTCAGCGTGACGATCGACCCCAAGGTGGTCGATCCCGACGATGTGGAAACCCTGCAGGATCTCGTGGTGGGAGCGATGGCTGATGCCCACCAGGCATTGCAGGAGCTGACCCAGCAGAAGATGGGTCCGCTGGCCAGCGCGCTTGGTGGGCCCGGCGGAGGTCTCAGCCTGCCCGGCATGTGACCCCCCCACGTGATGCCCGGCATGTGTCGATGTGGCTGCCTGCCATGATGGCAGCGTGTATGAGGGAGTCGTCCAGGACCTGATCGATGAGTTGGGGCGGCTGCCCGGTGTGGGGCCGAAGAGCGCGCAGCGGATGGCCTTCTACCTGCTGGGCGCTGATCCGGCTGACGTGACCCGGTTGCAGGAGGCGTTGCAGCGGGTTAAGGACGGTGTGGTGTTCTGCGCCGTCTGCGGCACGGTCGCCGAGAAGCAGACCTGCCGGATCTGTGCTGATCTACGCCGCGATCCGCGGGTGATCTGTGTAGTCGAGGAGCCCAAGGACGTGGTCGCGGTCGAGCGGACTCGTGAGTTCACCGGCCGCTACCACGTGCTGGGCGGCGCGCTGGATCCACTGTCCGGCGTCGGCCCCGA
>JAODNG010000272.1 GCA_025465385.1 Pseudonocardiales bacterium | reverse complement strand
GGCCGCGCTCGGCCAACCCTGCGCGAACTCGTCCAGCATCCCGACCGCCGAGCAAATCTGTCCCGGGGTGCAGTAGCCACACTGGAACGCGTCATGGTCGAGGAATGCCTGGGCCACCGGGTGCAAGGCGCCGTCGTGGGCAAGGCCATCGGCCGTGATGACCTCGGAGCCGTCGTGCGCCACCGCCAGCGCCAGGCAGGCCAGCGCGCGGCGGCCATTGATCAGCACCGTGCAGGCACCGCATTGACCGTGGTCGCAGCCCTTCTTCGGGCTCATGTTGCCCAGCCGCTCCCGCAGCAGATCCAGCAGCGTCATGCGGTTATCCACCACCAGGCGCTGCGGCGCACCATCGACGTCAAGGCTCAGCTCGGTCTTCACGACACGGGATTCCCCAGCGAATTCGCGCTAATCCTGGACAGCTGTCACACAGTGCCCAGAGCGACCACACCACGGCGTAATGCACGTACCGCCGCGGCCGCCGCGGCCCCGACCGCGGAGCTCTCCCCCTCGACGCCGCGCACCTGGTCGAGCACGTCGACCACCTGGCGGCACCACCGGACGAAGTCGCCCGCGGACAGCTCAGCGCCGTTGGTCTCAGCCGCGACCAACACCGCCGACAGTGACTCGCCGCGCGCCCACCGATACACCGGCCAGGCGAAACCGAGATCGGGTTCGCGGGTGCGTTCCAGCCGGTACCGCCGCTCGTCGGCCTCCAACTCCGCCCACAGCCGCACGGTTTCCACCAGCGCGTCGCTGACCGGGCCGGGAGGAACCCGGGGGGCGGCAGCGTCCCCGCGGGCCTCGAAGACCAGCACCGAGACCACCGCGGCTAACTCTGCGGGCTCCAGACCATCCCAGATCCGGTGCCGCAGGCACTCCGCGGTGAGCAGGTCGGTCTCCGACCACAACCGGGCCAACCGGCGGCCGTGCTCGGTGAGCTGCTCGCCGTCGAGGTAACCGCGCTCTGTCAGCAGAGCGCGGATCCGGTCGAACGTGCGGGCCAGTGAATGCGTGGTGGCGGCGACCTGCTGGCGCAGCGTGTCGGTATCGCGGTCCAGCCGGTCGTACCGCTCGGCCCACCGGGCATGCGCCTCCCGGTCGTCGCAACGGTGGCACGGATGCGCCCGCAACGCCCGGCGCAGGGCGGCGAGCTCGGCGTCGTCAGCCGCCTCGCTGCGCCGCCGAGACCGGGACGGGACCTCGATGCCGGTCTCGCGCAACGCCGAGGCGAGGTCGCGGCGCACCCGAGGAACCCGGTGCTCGACCCGCTTGGGTAGCCGCATCCGGCCCAGTACCTCGACCGGGGTCGGGAAGTCGGCCATCGACAGCCGGCCCGCCCAGCGGTCCTCGGTGAGCAGCAACGGGCGGGGATCGTCGGCTGGGCCGTCGCCGGGATCGATCACAACGGCCAGACCCGACCGGCGCCCCCCGGGCACCGCGATCACGTCGCCACGCTTGAGTTGGCGCAGCGACGCAGCCACCTCGGCGCGGCGCGCCGCACCACCGAGACGGGCCAGGGAGCGCTCCCGCTCAGAGATCTGTCGGCGCAACTGGGCATACTCGGCGAAATCACCCGCGTGACAGACCATCGCCTCGGCGTAGCCAGCTAGACCCTCGGCGTTGCGGTCGATCCGGCGGGCCAGCCCCACCACTGAGCGATCGGCCTGGAACTGCGCGAAGGACTGTTCGAGCAGCGCTCGCCCGGCGGCCACCCCGACCCGATCGACAAGATTGACGGCCATGTTGTAGCCAGGCCGAAACGAGCTGCGCAGCGGGTAGGTGCGGGTCGACGCCAGCCCGGCGACCTGCGTCGGGTCCACGCCCGGTTGCCACAGCACCACCGCATGACCCTCGACGTCGATGCCGCGCCGCCCGGCCCGTCCGGTGAGCTGGGTGTACTCGCCGGGGGTGAGATCGACGTGGGCTTCCCCGTTGTACTTGACCAACCGTTCCAGCACGACCGTGCGGGCCGGCATGTTGATCCCCAACGCGAGGGTTTCGGTGGCGAACACCGCTCTGACCAAACCGCGGACAAACAGCTCCTCCACGGTCTCCTTAAACGCGGGCAGCATCCCGGCGTGGTGGGCGGCGACACCCCGTTCCAGCGCGTCGCGCCACTCCCAGAAGCCGAGCACGCCCAGGTCGCCCTCCGGCAGGTCAGCCGTGCGGGTGTCCACCACCCGGCGGATCTGCTCAGACTCCTCTGGGGTGGTCAATCGCAGGCCGCTGCGGACGCACTGGTTCACCGCTGCTTCGCAGCCAGCCCGGCTGAAGATGAAGGTGATCGCAGGGAGCAACCCGTCACGCTCCAACCGCGCCACCACGTCCATCCGCGCTGGTGGCCGGAATCGGGGTCCCCCGTGGCGCGGCCGATCCCACCCGCTGCGGCGCTCCAGGTCCTGCACGCGCTGCACCAGCTGCGGGTCGACAGTGAGCCGGCCGTCGGTGGTGTTTTCGGCGAACAGGTCAAACATTCGCGAACCGACCATCATGTGCTGCCACAGCGGCACCGGACGATGCTCGTCGACCACCACCGCGGTGTCGCCCCGCACGTCGACCAACCACTCGCCGAACTCCTCGGCGTTGCTCACTGTGGCGGACAAGCCGACCAGCCGCACACTTTCCGGCAGGTTCAGGATCACCTCTTCCCACACCGCGCCGCGGAACCGGTCGGCGAGGTAATGGATCTCGTCCATCACGACATAGGCCAGTCCGTCCAGCGTGGACGACCTGGCATAGATCATGTTGCGGAGTACCTCAGTGGTCATCACGACTACCGCGGCGCCGCCGTTGATCGAGGTGTCCCCGGTGAGCAGGCCGACGGTGCCCGCGCCGTGCCGGGCCGCCAGATCAGCGTACTTCTGGTTGGACAACGCCTTGATCGGCGTGGTGTAGAAGCATTTGCCCCCTTGCGCCAGCGCCAGATGCACCGCGAACTCACCGACCACGGTCTTGCCTGCGCCGGTGGGCGCGCACACCAGTACCCCGTGTCCTTCCTCGAGCGCCTCACACGCTTCGCGCTGGAACGGGTCAAGCTCAAAGGGCAGGCCGCCGGCGAACTCGTCGAGGCGGGGGAAGGCGACCCGCCGGCGGGCCGCTGCGTATGCCTCGGCGGGAGAGTTGGCCACCGTCCCAGGCTAGGCGACTACGGTGAGCGCGCCAGGTTCGCAGTGCACAGTCACCGGCAGGGTGTCCTGTGGTTCGCCGTCGGCGTACACCGGCCAGCCCGGCTCGCCGTCGATGCGCACGGTTTCGGCGCGTAGCACCGTCACCTCCGGCTCGTGCACGTGGCCACCGGTGCGCAGCGCGGGGAACACCTTCAGCAGCCGGCGCCGGCTCACCGCGGCGATGACGATCACGTCGAGCAGCCCGTCGGTCAGCGTGGCGTCCGGGCAGATCCGCAGCCCACCGCCGTAGCAGGATCCGTTGCCGACCGCGACCAGAATCGCCTCCAGCTCCACCTCGGTGGTTTTGGTGCGCACCCGCACCGGCCTCGGCGTTAAGGCGGCGACCTCAGCCAGCACCGCCAGCTCGTACCGGCGCGGCCCGGGGGGCCAGCGCATCGCGTTGGCCCGCTTGTTCACCGCCGCGTCGAAGCCGGTGCACAACACTGTGGTGAAGGCCACTGCGCCCTCGATGCGGCCGAGGTCGATCCGCCGCCGCTGCCCAGTGCGCAGCGCCTGGGTGATGTGCCGAGCGGCCTGCACTGGATCGGCCGGGATGCTCAGTGCCGTCGCCAAGTCATTGCCGCTCCCGGTGGGCAGCACCGCCAGCGCGGTCGCGGTACCCGCGACAGCCTGAGCGGCCACATGCGCGGTGCCGTCCCCGCCGAGCACCGCGAGCACGTCATCCCCGCGCTCCACTGCCTCCGCGGCAACCCTGCTCGTGGCGGCCGCATCGGCCGTCACCATGGCGACCAGCTCTGGCACCGCCGCGCGCAACATGCTGGCCACCGTGCCAGCCACCCGCGTCGCCGCACCATGACCGGAATGCGGGTTGACGATCAGCGTGGCACGCACAGCGCGGAATCATACGGTTCACCGGTGGGGTACAGCGTCGGTGAACACGCGGCCTTCTGCTTGCCCTGTTCCAATCGGGTAGCGGAGCCTGGCCTTGTGCGTTCCCGCTGTGGCGGAACCGGGATTTTCTGTTGCTCCGGTCCGGCGAGACGGCAGCCAGGTCGGCACGGTGATCAGCGGTCGGATGAATGCCAGCATCCGGTTCCTGGTCTGGGACACGATCCCGCTGTGCGGGCTGCTCGGCGGGGCGCTGGGGGAGATCCTCAGCCTGCGGGCGACGTTGCTCGTCGCTGTCGTTGGCGGCGTGCTGGCGCCGGGCTGGCTGCTGGCCTCACCACTGCGCGGGCTGCGTGACCTACCGGTCAACTGATCGCTACCTTCAGACCACCGAGCGTCACCGGCCTCGGCCATCAACCGAGCACACCGGCATGACCTGCGTGGACAGTGCTCGGTGTTTGTCAGCGATCGTCACGCATCGCCGACGTCTCACGGCATGGAGACGGCATGATCTTGGAGTGGGAGTGCGGGCGAACCCCGGCTTGGACTGCGTCATTCATGGTCATCCATAGCCGTTGATGCAGCAGCTGATGTAGGCGAGGGACTATCCGGTCGCGGGCTTTAATCGGCTTTGTGCCCGCTCGCCGAACATCTAATTCTTTCTCGGGCGCTTCTCAACCAGGTTCCTCAACGGACAGCTGGATCATCGATGATCCTGCACGCTGGGGC
>JAODNG010000256.1 GCA_025465385.1 Pseudonocardiales bacterium | reverse complement strand
AGAGCCCGGGTTTCGGTGCGGCGCGCCGATCATTCCCAAGTGTGTTGCTCGTTACGCCGGCGCTGAAGCAGGCATAGCACCGAGCTGTTCGAGGAGCTCCAGACGATCAAAGTGATGTCGCACTGCGACGATCACGCCGTCCTGGATCTCGAAATCTTGTGAGAACGTTAAGTTCACGGGTCGATCCGTTGGAGGAATGTCCCCACCAGGTGTGTGGAACGTTCCCTTATGTGTGCCTTCAGCTCTGCCCTGGATAGCGACGGCTGAACCTTCCTCGACAACGCGGGTAATGGTCAACTCAATGTCGGGAAATGCTTCCCATAAAACAGAGCAGAACGCGATCACCTGATCGCCTCCTCGAAGCAGGCCGCCTGGAACTGCCCACTCAACGTCAGAGCCTAATAACGCCAGGAGCCGCTCGGCGTCCTGAGCGTTGAACGCTGCCATCTTCGTATGCGCCACATTCGCTGCCTGTCCCATTTCTGACTCCTTTTTATTGTGTCGGGAACTGGAATTCTCTCCGAGCGTCACGCCGGCACGCCGTCAGGTACGTGACATTGGCAGTGTCAGCTTGCCGACAGTGGGCCAGTCCTGACCATAATCGCCTGATGCGTGCGGTCACGTCGTCGCGGGGAGTTTCTCGTTCGTCCCATCAGTGTTTCCTATCTGATCGGCGGCGTTCGAGCGGTCGCGCGTTCTGTGTGGCGCGCCAACGACGACCGATAGCATTCGGCTCGCGCAAGCTGGAAAGACGTGGTGGTATTGTCTGCGCTCGTCACGTCCGCCCGCTGTCAGCTACTCGACATGGGGATGTCAGCTTGCGAACATTTTGCGGGACCCTGGGTGAGGGTGGGCGGCCCAGGAGGGAAGCGCTGGAGCGGTCGACGACCTCAGAAGCCAAGCGCCCTTCCGGTGTCTGCGTGGTCGAGATCGAACGGTGGCCTCTGGCCATCACAGATGGCGAGGCTTAGGCTTTGGCGCACGGTGGCTGCGGAAGCTGGGGTTGTCGATGAAAGCCGAGCAAGCGGCATCCCTGCTGGCAAGGACGCCGCTGTTTGCAGGGCTCGACGAATCGGAGCTTCTCGGACTCGGCGCTTGCGCGAATCGACGCAGCTACCGCAAGGGCGAGTACATATTTCATCAGGGCGACACCGGAAGCGCGGTGTTTGTGCTGACGGAAGGCAGAGTCAAGGTCATCTTCGCCTCGGAGGACGGGGACGAAATGATCCTCGCCACGCTGCAACCACCCGACGTCTTCGGGGAACTGGCTCTCATCGACGGCGGCCCCCGTTCGGCGTCGATTCAGACTCTCGAGCCCACTACTGTGCTGACGCTCACCCGGGCGACGCTGTTGGACCTGATGTCCAGACGTCCCGGAGTGACCGACGTCGTCCTGCGCTCCCTTGGCAGGCTGGTGCGCAGCATGATCGCGCAGGCCGGAGACCTGGTGTTCATGGACCTTCACGGCAGGGTCGCCAAGCTATTGCTGCGCCTGATCGAGGACTCAGCTGACCACCGGGGTGATGGTGTGTCGCTGGACCTCAAGATGACCCAGTCGGACCTCGCTGCCATGGTTGGGGGATCGCGCCAGAGCGTGAACCAAATTCTGCACCAATTCGAGCGCAGAGGCTATCTACGCCTCGAGGGACACCGGCTGATCGTGGAAGATGTCGAATCCTTACGTCGTCGTGCCGGATTTCCCGCTTCCTAGCTCGGAAAAAGCCCGTCGCTAGGAGAAGAACGCATCGAAAGCGTAGGGGCTCATGGAGACCTGCCATGCTTCCACGATCCTGCCGTTGCGGAAGCGGAAAACGACGAGCCCGTTCTCGTCGTAGGTGCTGCCGTTGCGTCTGGCCGAGCTGTGGTCGACGCTGATCACGTGCTCGTCGTCGCCGACGGCGACGTGCAGCTCGGTCTGGTAAGTGCCGTTGGTGAGTTCGTGGAGGTGATCAAAGTAGGCGCAGGTCGTTTCCCGGCCCTGGTAGTCGCCGGCGATTGAGCTACGTCCGGGAACGTGCCAGACCACGTTCTCGGCGATGAGTTTGGCCAGCGTATCGGTGTCGCCGTTGTTGACGGCGTTGTAGCCTTGCCGCACGATTTCGACGTAGGGATGTTCGGGCATCGCTTCTCCTACCCAGGACCCTGTTGCCAGCTGAATTCCGGTCGGAAGCGAGCGTGCGCCCGCGAGGTTGCACGTGGCGTTACCACTGGGTTACCGGCTCGGATGGGCATAGGCTGAGGGGTCGACCCCGCACCGAAGGGGGAGGGGTGCAGCCCGGTGGAGTTCCGCATCCTCGGTCCTCTTGAGGTCGCCGCTGAGGGGCGACGGGTGGCGCTTCCCGGGAGCCGTGAGCGGGCCGTCCTTGTCCTACTCCTGTTGTCCGCCAACCGGGTCGTTGCAGCCGAGCGCCTGGTAGAGGACCTCTGGGGCGCAAAGGCGCAAAAGGGAGCCGGCGGAGCGCTCCGAGTCTTCGTCTCACGGTTGCGCAAGGCCCTCCGCGAAGGCGGCGGCGACGCCGTGGTGGTCACCAAGCCGCCCGGCTACGTCCTTCAGATCGAGCGTGCCGCTCTCGACGCTGCCCGATTCGAGGACCTCCTAGCCGAGGGACGCGAGCATGCCGCCCGAAGCGACCACGAAGGGGCCGCCGCTCGGCTTCGCCAGGCGCTGTCGCTCTGGCGAGGGGCTGCCCTGACCGACGTGGCCGACGTTCCGGTGGCTCGGGTCGAGGCGGCCCGACTGGAAGAGGCGCGCCTGGCCGCCCTCGAGGAGCGGGTCGAGGCCGACCTCGGCTGCGGGCGTCATGCCGAGGTGGTGCCCGAACTCGATCATCTGACCAAGGCGCATCCGCTACGCGAGCGGCTGTGGGGACAGCGGATGGTGGCCCTGTACCGCTCAGGGCGCCAGGCCGACGCGTTACGCGTGTATCAGGATCTTCGCCGACTCTTGGCCGAGGAACTGGGCCTGGAGCCCAGCCTCGAACTCGTCCGCCTGGAGAACGCCATCCTCCGCCAGGCGCCCGAGCTGCAAGCGCCCGGGCTCGCAGCTCGCTGCGCCCCCACGTCGTCGCAAGTGTCGGTGGGGCCCATCACGTTCCTCTTCAGTGACATCGAGGCCAGCACCCGGCGGTGGGAAGGCGATCCGGAAGCGATGACGGAGGATCTGGCGCGGCACGACGAGTTGCTCCGGGCCTGTATCGAAGCCGTCGGCGGGGAAGTCTTCAGCCACACCGGAGATGGCATGGCCGCGGCCTTCAGGGCCGCACCCGACGCCGTCGCCGCCGCTGTGGCGGCCCAACGGGCACTGGCGTCCGCCGCCTGGGCCGCCTCCGGGCCGCTGCGGGTGCGGATGGCGATCCACGCGGGGATGGCGCAGCGCCGCGACGAGAACTACTTCGGGCCTGCATTGAACCGGGTCGCCCGCCTCCTGGGTACTGCCTCCGGGGGCCAGGTGCTCTGCTCCCATGCGGCCGCCGAGCTGATCGGCGCTGATCTTCCCGCTGATGTGGCCTTCCTCGACTTGGGCGAGCACCGGCTCGCCGATCTGGCCCGCGTCGAGCGGGTATTCCAGGTGGCCCACCCCGCACTGTCGTCGCAGTTCCCGCCTCTGCACAGCCTCGCCTCGTATCGCCACAATCTGCCCGTGGCCCTCACCCCTTTCATCGGGCGGTCCCGGGAACTCGACGAGCTGAGCACGCTCCTTGCCGGATCCCGCCTGCTGACCCTCACCGGGGTCGGAGGGGCGGGCAAGACCCGGCTTGCCCGCCAAGGCGCGGCGGCTGCACTGCCGGCCTACCCTGACGGCGTCTGGATAGCGGAGCTTGCCCCGCTCCGCGAGGGGACGCAGATGGCTTCGGCGGTGGCCGCGGCGCTCACCATCGAGACCAGCGCCTTCGACAGCCCCGAGGCCGTGGAAGATCGCCTCATCCGCCATCTGACGACGCGGCAGACGCTTCTCCTGCTCGACAACTGCGAGCACCTCATCGAGGCCGTCGCCCGTCTTGTCCACGCCTTTGTGACCCGGTGCCCCAGCGTGACCGTGCTTGCCACGAGCCGCGAGCGGCTCGGCGTCCCCGGCGAGGTGGCGTGGAAGGTGCCGCCGCTGTCAATGGCGCCCCCGGGTGCCACCCTTGACGAGCTCACTGACAGTGACGCGGTGGTCTTCTTCTGCGAGCGGGCCCTGGCCGCCCGATCCACGTTCGAGCTCGATACCACCAACGCCGCCGCCGTCGCCAGGATCTGCCGTCGTCTCGACGGCATTCCCCTCGCGCTGGAGCTAGCCGCCGCCCGGCTCCAGGTGCTCAGCCCAGCGCAGGTCGCCGACCGTCTGGACGACCGCTTCCGGCTCCTGACTGGCCGGGAGCGCATCGTCGTGCCCCATCAACAGACCCTGCGAGCGACCGTCGACTGGAGCTATGAGCTCCTCTCACCGGCGGAGCAGCGCGCGCTGGCCCGGTTGGCGATCTTTCCCGACACTTTCGATCTGCAGGCGGCCGAGGCAGTGATGTCAGGCGGGGACGGGGGAGTGGCCTATGAGGACGCCCTCGACGTGCTCTGCCGGCTCGTCGACAAGTCGCTCGTCGTCGTGCATAGCGAGGGCACTGCGCCTCGTTACCGACTACTCGAGACCATCCGGCAGTACGGGGCCGAGAAGCTGGCCGAGGCCGGCGAGGAGGCCACCGCCCGGCGGCGGCACCGCGACGCCTTCGTTGCCTGCGTTACAGCGTGGAGAGGCACGCCGCTGGGGACGGATTTCCTCCGCGGGGCGTTCGCTGATGCGGAGAACTTCCGCGCCGCTCTTGACTGGTCATGGACGCAACGCGACGCCGACGCCGTGCTGCGTCTCATCGGGGCGCTGTGGGTGCCATGGCTGTGGTTCGGCAACCCCGACGGCCACATCTGGGTGGAGCGGATCTTCTCCGAGCCCGAGTTCTCCGCGCCGGAGCTCGCCGACCACCCAGGGCATGTCGACGCCCTCGCCATTCGGGCCATCCTCCTCCC
>JAODNG010000254.1 GCA_025465385.1 Pseudonocardiales bacterium | reverse complement strand
CAGCCGCCGCGGGATCGCGAGCCTGACGGAGATGGTCTCGCGGAACAGGTCGTGCGCCAGCCGGGTCCGGGTACCCTCGGCATCGCGAGCCAGGACGCCCGCCCTCACGCCCTCCTCGAGGAGCAGCGCCACGGTCGCAGACTCGAGGCCGCACACCTCGCCGAGCACGTCGGGCAGCAGTTCGTTGCCGGCCACCATGGCGGCCTCGACGAGTGCCCGGCAGTCCGCCGAGAGCCGTTCCACCCGCCGGGCCACCAGGTCGTGGGCCGCGGCCGGAACCGTGCCTGGCGGCTGGACCGGATCGGCGAGTACCTCGATGAGCTGGCGGGCGAAGAAGGGATGGCCCTCGGTGCGGCGGTGCACCTCAACAGCCCAGCGATCGGCCGCCAGGACGCCGACCGCGTCAACGATCAGCTCGAACACCTCCTGCTGCGATAGCCCGTGGAGCTGGACCAGCTCGCCGTGCGCGGCCAGCTCCGCCAGCGTCCGGGCGGCGCCAGCGCCGAGCTCGTCATGCCGGTACGCGCCGACGATCACCAGCGGCACCGGCCGGTAGGGCGCAGCAACGAACCGCAGCAGCTGCAGCGACGACTCATCGGCCCAGTGCAGGTCATCGAGCACCACAAGCGTCGGCGCCTGCCGGGCCAACCGTTCCAGCAACCGGGCCACAGCATCGAACAGCCGCAGCCGCGCCGCGTCGGCATCGGATGGCCCGTTCACCACCCCGGCGTCGGCGACCTCGGATCCCGCGGCGGCCAGCTCGGGAAGCAGCCGGGCCAGCTCGGCCGTGTCGATTCGGGTGAGGGCCTCGGCATCGGTCGGGTCCAGGGCGCTCAGCAGGCCGCGCAGGGCCACCGTCCAGGGCCAAAACGCCGGCATCCGTTCGGCCTCGGCGCAGGCTCCCCAGCCGACCAGCAGCCCGCTGCGCGCGGTCGTTTCGCCGATCAGCGTCGTCTTGCCGATACCGGCCTCGCCAGCGACCAGCACGAGCCGCGCACGCCCGCTCGACGCCTCCTCAACAACCGCGAGCAGGCGGGACAACGCGCGAGCGCGGCCCACAAAGGCCATAGACACGATTCTGCACCGCGCCGGTCCGCTAGATGCGATCAAGCGGAACTGCGTGCCGTGTCCTGGCGGCCGCGGTCCCCGTCCTGGCGCCATATCGGGTGAGAGCGTCCACCGATCCGCAGGAGCACGCCATGACCGTCACCTTCGATCCCGTCCACTACAAGAACACCACCCGCACCCAGTGGGAAGACGCGGCCACCGCGTGGCACACCTGGGGTCCGACGCTGGAGGACTGGCTCGGCGAGGCAACAACGCTGATGCTGGATGCGGCCGGGATCACCACCGGCAGCAGCGTGCTCGACGTCGCCGCCGGCGCCGGCGGGCAATCACTGGCCGCGGCCCACCGGGTCGGCCCCTCCGGCCAGGTACTGGCCACCGACATCTCCCCGGCGATCCTGGAGTACGCCGCTGCCGCAGCCGCCGCGGCCGGGCTCACCAACGTGCGGACCCGGGAACTCGATGGTGAGCGACTCGACGTCGACCCGGCCGCGTTCGACGCGGTGATCTCCCGCCTCGGTCTAATCTATTTCCCCGACCAGCCTGGTGCGCTCGCCGGCCAGTACCGCGCGCTGCGTCCCGGCGGCCGGATCTCCGCGATCGTCTACTCGACGGCCGAGCGCAACGGCTTCTTCTCGATCCCGATCTCGATCATTCGTCGCCGGGCTCAGCTGCCGCCACCCGCACCCGGCCAACCAGGACCGTTTAGCCTCGGCGGTCCCGATGCGATCGAGGACGCCTTCCGGGCGGCCGGCTTCCGCACCGTCGGCTCGCAGACAGTACCGGCCCCACTTAGCATGACCCACGCCCAGGACTGCGTCCGGTTCGAGCGCGAATCCTTCGGCGCACTGCACCAGATGCTGGCCGGCCTGACGCCCGCCCAGCGGGAGCAGGCCTGGCAGGAGATCAGCACCGAGCTGGCCCGCTTCGAGGGCCCCGAAGGTTTCCAGGGCCCGTGCGAGCTGATCGTCGCCTGGGGTATGAAATGACCCAACTCGTGGTCGCGGCCGCGGTCCAGGCCACCCCGGTGTTCCTGGACCGCTACACCACCGTCGAAAAGGTCGTCGAACTCACCGCCAAGAAAGGCGCCAGACTCCCAGCAGCCACCGTGGACTCGTCGCCGATGTCGGCGAGGAGATCGACCACGGGACCGGGGGCATCCCTGCCGCGCATCGACGCGGTCGCCAAGGCCACCGGCACCGCGCCTTACGCCTACGAGCAGCCCGTCACCGATCCGCTGTACCTGCACCCGGTGCAGGCCAGCATCGCTCGCGGCCGAGTGACGGAAGGTCTCCTGACGTGGGCCATTCTCAACATCCTGGAACAACTCCGAGGGACCGTGCGTCTCCTTACCGAGCAGGAACATCAAGCGTGGCATGGCCCCCGCGCTAGCCTCCTGGAACTCCAACTCCGTATAGGACAGCTCCTGGCAATCAGCCACTTGTGAGCCGTACCGGAAACCCACAATCCCCACAAACACGTCAGTGCTACGCACCGCCTCCCGGCACACTTGGGCTGGCGGCCGTCGATCGGCCGAGAAGTACGCCATATCAACCGGCACGTCACCCGCACGAATCACCGCGGACTCCGCTGCGGCCACAAACGAACGATCCGCCGGCAGCCGACGCAGCTCCGACGTGTGACTCAAAAAGACTCTGCCCCGTGACGACACGACGCAGCCTCCCAGCAACCGACGCTCCGACCTCCGGCTCCCTAACGATCCCCAGGGACGTAGGTCAGATACCGCAGCGCGGCGACACCCCTCGTCTGAGTGAAATGAGGCCCGCTCCCACGCGGGCTGAGGCTGCGGCGAGGTCCTTGCTCAGCACAAGGCGAGGATGGGGCGCAAGGCACGCCCCTGCGGGGACCACCCGGTCTCTGAATAGGACCGTGTCTCAGCTCGGCTCCGAGCCCACGTGATCATCGTAACGTCCTCTGCCGCTAATCGGGCGGTCCTTGGGGTGGGACGCGTTGCCTAGGTAGCTCGTTGAGTGGGTGGGGTCCGGCGTACACCGGCGATGTGCAGGAGGCGCTTGACGCTCGTGAGACTTAC
>JAODNG010000230.1 GCA_025465385.1 Pseudonocardiales bacterium | reverse complement strand
GAGCCGCCTAAGGGAATCGAACCCTTGACCTGCTCATTACGAGTGAGCTGCTCTGGCCGACTGAGCTAAGGCGGCGATGGTGCCCGACAGCGCAGTCCAGCATAACGATGCGCCACGATTAACGATGCGACAGCCTAGCGGTGGGGCGGCACCCGGCGCCTGCCGCCCTAGTCGCTATGCAACGCGCTGGTCAGCGCCTCTACGGCGATCCGCGGTTTGACGTTGAATTCTAGTGCCTCGCGGCAGCCGAGCACCGCTTCCAGCTTGCGGAGCAACGTCTCCGGCGACGACCGCCCGGCGACGGTCGTGACCTCAGCCACACGGTCGGGATGAGTCAGGGCCACCGCGGCGCCCCAGCTGACGACCAGGGTGTCCCGGTAAAAGCCGGCCAGGTCAACCAGTGCGCGGTCCAGCGCGTCGCGCTGAGTCCGGGTAGCCCGGGACTTCTGCCGCCGTTCCAGCTCGCGGATCGCGCCCTTGGCGCCGCGAGTGGCCGCCGCGGCGCCTTTCCCGGTTCCCCCGGCCCCCAGCGCCGTCTCCAGCTCCTCGGTCTCGGCCGCATTGCGAGCCACAGTCAAGCCGCTGGCCTCCGACTCGGCGGCTCCCACCAGCTCATCGGCCAGCGTGAACACGTCTGCGAAGGAGCTCAGCGCCGTCGGCACCCGCAGCACCGCCTCCCGGCGGTCCCGGGCCTCCGGATCGGTGGCCAACCGGCGGGCCCGGCCGACGTGTCCGCCGCAGACCGAAGCGGCCCATCGCGCGGTGTCGACGTCCAACCCGTCGCGCGCCACCAGCACGTCGGCGATGGCCGTGGCGGGCGGGGTCCGCAACCCTACCGACCGGCAGCGTGAGCGCAGCGTCACCGCGATGTCCTCGGGATGGTCCGACGGCGCGCAGAGCAGGAACACCGTGCGCGGCGGCGGCTCTTCGACGGCTTTGAGCAACGCGTTGGCCGCGCCCTCGGTGAGCCGGTCGGCGTCTTCGATGAGCAGCACCTGCCACCGGCCCGCCGACGGCCGCCGCGACGCCCCGACGACCAGCGCGCGCATGTCCGCCACCGAGATGGACAGACCTTCGGGAACCACCTGCCGGACGTCGGGGTGGTTGCCTGCCAGCGTGGCGCGACAACCCTGGCAGCTGGCGCACCCCGGTCCCGCCACCGCATCAGTGCATTGCAGCGCGGCGGCGAAAGCCCGGGCCGCGACCGAACGGCCGCTGCCGGGCGGACCAGTGAACAGCCAGGCGTGGGTCATCGCCCCAGCCGGTCCGGCGGCCTCGACCAGGGTGGCCACCGCCGGCTCCTGCCCGACCAGGCCGGCCCACACGCTCATTCCGGCCCCGCCGGGGCCGGCGGATTCGCGCGAGCCGGCGGGGCCGACGGCTTCGCCCGTGCCGCCGGCCCCGGCGGAGGGCTGGCGGGCAACCGCTTGCGGACCCCGGAGCGCAGGTCAGCCAGCAACGATCCGTCCTGCCGGTCGTCCATCTGGCGGTGCGCGACCACACCGACCATCGCCGCCAGCAGACCTGCACACAGCAGTACCGGCCGGGTGCCGTCGATCGTCACCCGCTCACTGAACAGCGTGACGGTGCGCTGCTGGACCAGCCCGACCGCGAACGGGACCAGGGCCATCGAAGCGAGCAGATCCAGCCGGACCAATGACTGGACGAATGCGATAGTGCGACCCCGCATCTCATCGGCGACCTGCGCCCCGATGATCGTCAAGCCGGTGAGGAAGGCGACGCCCCCAGCACAGCCCACCAGGATGACCGCGGCCAGAGCGGCGATCAGGTGCGGCGCCAGCGCGACGGCGACCAGAGCCAGCCCGGCCGCCACGATCGCCAGGCCGAACAAGCCGCGGTGCCGGATCCGGCGCGCCGCCAGTGGCGCGATCGCCATGCCCAGACCGAGACCGACGAACAGCGACGCGAATAGCAGCCCGTAGGCGGCGTCGCCACCGCCCAAGCTGGTGGAGTAGAGCTTCGCGCAGGCGATGACGGCCCCGCCTGCGGCGAAGGCGCCGAGGATCCCGGTGACCAAGCCACGGACCAGGGGCGTGCCGCGGACGAAGATGACACCGTCGCGGAGCATCGTGAGCAAGCCCGGTTGGGCCTCACGCCTGGCGAGGGCTCGCCCGGAGATCTCTGGGATCCGGGTTCCGACCACCAGCGCGCAGAATGCGTAGGCGAAGCCGTTGATACTCAGCGCGAGATAGGCCGAGCCTTCGGCGCTGTGGATCAGCCCGGACTGGCGCAGTACCGGACCGAGCTTGGACAGCGCGCTGAATACCCCGGACGCGAGCAGTACAGCCACCCCGTAGGTCATGATCAAGGAGAGTTGATTGGCGGTCTCCACCTGCTCGGGGCGGCGCAGCAGGTTGGGAATCGAGGCGTCCTTCGCCGGGATCCAGAACAGTGCGCAGAGCTCGATGAGGAAAGTGGCAGCGAACAGCCAGGCCAGCTGGCCAACCAGCGGGATGGACAGGAACAGACCGGCCCGAAGCACATCGCAGACCACCATCACGTGCCGCCGGTCCAGCTTGTCGGCCAGCGCCCCGGCCAGTGGGCCGAGCAGCATTGCGGGCAGCAGCTTGGTGGCGACCACCCCGCCGAGCGCGAAGCTCTGCGCCTGGTAGCCCGTGGTCAGCTGGGTGGCCAGGGCGGAGAGCGCCAGCAACGACTGCCACTCCGCGACCGCGGTGATCGCCGTGACTCCCCAAAGCCTGCGGAACGCCGGAATGGCGAGCACTCCGCGCACCCGTTGCGCGGTGGATCCCGCCAGGTCTTGCTCGGCTGGGGGGTCCATGCTGCTCCACGTTGATTCGCTGAGATGAGGCCTTACCGTCAGGTCCGGACGGAGTCAAGCAGATGAGCGAGGCGTTGTGCGAGTTGTGGGCGTGCCGCTGGGGCCAAGGTGTACCAGCGGGTGCCGTCGACTCCGCG
>JAODNG010000225.1 GCA_025465385.1 Pseudonocardiales bacterium | reverse complement strand
CGTTGGTCGACAGCGACATCCATCTGATCAAGTTATGGTTCTCAGTCTCCCGGGCCGAACAACGGACCCGGTTCATCATCCGAGTCCTCGATCCGCTACGGCAGTGGAAGCTCAGCCCCGTCGACCTCGCCGCCCTGGATCGATGGGACGACTACACCAGGGCGAAGGAGGCCATGTTCGAGCGCACCGACACCCCGGCGGCGCCGTGGACGGTGGTGAAGAGCAACGACAAGAAACGTGGTCGGATCGCGGCGCTGCGCTGGGTCCTGTCCACTCTGGACTACCCGACCAAAGATCCCGATGTGGTCAGCACACCCGACCCGCTCATCGTCGGACCACCAGCCCAGGTGTACGAGCAGAGCGAACGTAATAATTAATGGGATTTCACCCCAGCCCGCCGTTATATGTTGGTCTGGGTGGGCGGGCTCCGGTCGACGGGTGATTCGCTGCGCCAGCGGCTTGGAGTGGGTCAGCCGCGGCCTCCGGGTAAACTTTGCACAATGTCCGACAGCCTCGACCTGACCGGTCGCATCGCGCTCGTCACGGGCGCGAGTGGTGGTATCGGCAGCGCGATCTGCCGGCGGCTCGCTGGCAATGTCGCAGGGATCGCCGTCGCCTACGGCAGCAATGCTCAGCCGGCCAAGGCGCTCGCGGCTGAGATCGTTTCCGGCGGTGGGACGGCGCTGGTATTCGGCTCCGACATGGCAGCTCCGGATGCTCCAGAACTGTTAATCGACGACGTCGAGGCGGCGCTCGGACCCGTTGACATCGTCGTCGCAAATCACGGCCTCGCGCGCCAGGCCCGCTACGAGGACGTCGATGCCGCGACCTTCGACCGCACGCTGGCGGTCAATCTTCGAGCGCCCTTCCTGCTCGCCCGCCGAACCTTGCCGGGGATGCGCGAGCGAGGCTTCGGTCGCGTGCTGTTCATCTCCTCGGTAGCGGCCTTCAGGGGCGGCGTCATCGGTCCTGACTACGCCTCCTCCAAGGCCGGGCTCCACGGCCTCGCGCATTTCCTGGCCGCCCGGGTCGCCGCTGACGGCGTCACCGTCAACGTCCTCGCGCCGGGCTTCATCGAGACCGCGATGCTTCCCGGCGATCCACAGCAGCTGGCTCAGACTACGCCCGTCGGCCGGGTCGGCCGTCCTGAGGAGGTCGCTGACCTCGCCCTGGCAATCCTGCGCAACGGCTACGTCACCAGCCAGGTTTTCAGCATCGACGGAGGGATGTATCCGCGCTGAATGTGGTTAACCATGTGCTGCGCTGCTGCTCAGGTTGTAGTGAAGGGTGAACATCCGATCCGCGTCGATGCGCGCATAGACCGGGCCGGAGTCGAGGAACTCTTCCCACTGTGGTCCGTAGCGTGGGACGTAGATCTCGAGCAGGGTCTGCCGGAACTCCGCTTCCGTGCTGCTCTGGATGTCGAGGGGAACGGCGCGACCGTGGACGGTGACCGCGAGTTCCTCTCCAGGCAAATGGGTGGCGCTGACCTGCGGTCGATTCCTGATGTGGCGAAAGCGCACCGAATCCGGCGCCGAGCCGAAGTGGAAGGAGCCGCGAAAGAAGATGCCGTCAACCGGGCCGACGATCGGTCGCCCATCGGCGGTGACGGTCGCCAGGGCCAGCAGGCGCATCCCGGTCAGCCGGTCGGCTACCTCATCGGCAGTCAGCCGCCGCTCCGGAGTGATGATGCTGCGGAGGTGCCGCCCGGCCGTCGCGTAGCTGCGGTCAAGCAGGCTTTGCAGGGCGACGAGGTCAGCCGGCGTCTCGTGCACATCAGCATTGAACCAGTGTCAGCTGCCTCCGCCTCGCAGTAGATCATTGGGTGCACGAATCCATTTTCTGCCATCGGGAAGGTCGACCGGCTCCAGCCCGAGCCGTTCCCGTGCAAGCACGATGGGTCTACCGAGAGGGCGCACCGGATGTGCGTGTCACAACACGGGTGGCTCCCGCGTCATGTGCAACGTGAACAGCGCGGAGGGAGCCACGGTGCCACCGGAGCCAGCGGCTACCCAGGTATTCGAGGATCATCGCGAGCTGCTGATGGCGGTCGCCTACCGGGTGCTGGGCCGGGTATGTGACGCGGAGGACGTGCTGCAGGAGGCCTGGCTGCGCTGGAGCAGCGTCCGGCACACCGACGTGCACAATCCCCGGGCGTATCTGGTGCAGGTGACCACCCGGCTGGCCATCGACCGGCTGCGGCGGGTACAGGCCCGTCGCGAGGAATACATCGGCCCCTGGCTGCCCGAGCCGATGCTCACCACCGGTGATGCCGCAGACGATGCGGCACTGGGCGACTCGGTTTCCCTCGCAATGCTGATCGTGCTGGAGACCCTGTCACCGCTGGAACGGGCAGTATTCGTGTTACGAGAGGCGTTCTCCTTCTCGTACCCCGACATCGCCGAGATTATCGGCCGGAGCGAACCCGCGGTGCGGCAGCTGGCGTCGCGAGCGCGTGAGCATGTGGCCGGCAACCGTCCCCGGTTCGACGCCGACCGCGTGACGCGTCGGCGTGTCACCGAGCAGTTCCTCGCCGCCTGTGCCAGTGGCAACATGCATGCCCTGCTCGAGTTGCTCGCTCCGGACGTGTCGC
>JAODNG010000217.1 GCA_025465385.1 Pseudonocardiales bacterium | reverse complement strand
CCAGGACCAACTCTCGAAAGCTCGTCCAGCCGACGTCACGAGGCTACTCGGTCGGCGACGCCGACCCAAGGCAGCAGCCGCACCACTCAGCGCTAACACTGCGCCGACTGGGCGGTTCACAGTACGTAATCGGCACGCCCCACGACGGCCACGGACGGCGGCCCGCACCTCGCAACGGTGTTGAACGGAGTACGGAGAACCGCCGAGAGTGCTGCTCTGGCGTCGCTGGCTGGGTTGCGGAGACGTCCGTTCAACTATCCGAGTGACCACTGGGCGTGGCGAGCCGGGTACTCTGCGACAACCCTGGCATGGTCTACTCACAACCCGCCGGGCGCCCGCTCGGCGCGCAACCATGATCAGACCCCCAGGGGGTTGCGATGACTGCGTTGACCGTGGTCGCCCAGGCTACCGAGCTGGGCACGAACAACCTGCGCGCCTGGATGTTGAACAACGTCGTGCCGCTGCTGCTGCTGGCGGTAGCGGTGCTGCTGCTGTGGTTGGGCGGCGGTAAGGGAGACAACGCCGGGGTCATGCGACGGGTCGGAGGTGTGATCATCGCGTTAGGAGTCGTTGGGCTGGCAGTGTCCGGCGCAGGAGTGAACCTGGGAACGTGGATCGCCGGCTTGTTCACCGGCTGAGCGGGGAGTGACGCAACGTTGCGGATCCGCACCGATGACGATGTTTACCGAGTAGACGCGGTCTGGCTCGGCCCACCCAAGGCGACGTTCCCGTGGCGCGCACGGTACGTGGCCTGGGGCGTCGGGATGGTGACGTTCCTGGTTGTTCTCGGCCTTGAGCGTCAGATGGGCATTGGTTTCAGCTTCTTCTCCACCGGCTGGGGCCTGCTCATCACCATCCTGTTCACCCGACTGATCGGCTCCCGGATCACCCACGAGAGACCACTGACCGCTGTAGCCGCGATGTGGGTGCGGGAGCTCACGGCCCCGCGGAAGGTGACCGCGGGGCGCGGTGGCGCCGCCAGCGCATCGCGAGTTCGGGTCGAACGCGACCGCCCTCGGCCTGGCCAACGGCCGCGCCGTCGCTGGGGTCACAGGAAGGAGCGCACAGGTGTTCGGGCTCCGACGTCCTCCCAGCAGCGGTGAAGGTGACCAGCACCAGGGCTCCAACCGGCGCGGCCACAAGCTCCCGGGCGAGCTCGCGGCCCCCACGTACACCCCATCCATCGCGCTGCGCTCCATTGACGGCCACCTGGTCCGCAACGGGCAGGAGGTCTACGCCTGGTACCGGCTCGCGTCGCAGCGCTGGTCGTTCCGCTCGGACTCGCAACGTCAAGACCTGATTCACGCCATCGCGGGCCAGTACGCGGAGTTGCAGGGGCGGTGGATGCACTTGCGGGTCACCGCTCGCCCGTACCCGATCCGGATGTGGGCCGAAGCTCACGTGCGCAACGCGGTAGGCAGGCTGCCCGACACCCCGGGTGCGCTGTCCTTCGACGACTACATGATCGGTGAGCAGCAGCAGCTGCTGGGGCATTCGATGGCCGAGAAGGAGGTCTATCTCGGCGTGCAGGTGCAGACCCGTTCCATGGTCGATCGGGTGGTGGAGCGAGCCGCGCCGGTGCTGCGGCGGGTGTTTCCTACCGCCGTCGACGCGGAGCTGGTCGCGATCGACGCCGAAGTGGAGCACCTCGACGGCGTGATCGGTGTGGCCGGGCTGGAGGGCCGGCCGGTGACCGCGGGGGAGATGTCCTGGCTGATGCATCGATCGTGCTCGCTGGGTCTGCCCGCACCGCGCAATCTGCCGGCGACCCCCGGCGCCACCTGGGAACCCGAGGATCTGGCCAGTTTCACCGACGCCGCGGACTTCCACACCGAGCCCTATGCGCCGACCCTCACCGTTCGCGGCCGGACCGGCTCGAACGCCGGCGTCGCGCGGCACGTCGTGGTGCTCACCGTGGGGCAGATGCACGGGTTGCGGATCCCGGAGATCGACGATCCCTGGGTGCAGCGCTCGGACCGCCTGCCGGCCGGGGTCGAATGGTCGGCCCGTATCTACGTGCGCCGCCCCGAGGAGGTGGCCGGCGAGCTGCAGCGGCAGATGAACAAGGTGCGTTCGCAGGTGCGGCACTACACCGACGAGCACGACCTCGAGCCGCCGCAGAGCCTGGTCCGCCAAGCCACCCGGGTGCTGGAGATCGACGACGAGATGACCTCGGGTTTCACCGCGCTGGGCACCCGGGTTCGGTCCTGGTGGCGGGTGGCGGTCTCGGGCCCTACCGAGCGCGATGCACTGCGATTGGCTCAGCAGCTCCTGGACCTCTACAAGCCCAAGATCGCCATCGAGCATCCCGAGTCGCAATACGCGCTGGCCCGCGAGTTCATCCCGGGCGAGCCGCTGTCCTCGGGTGCCTACTTGCGCCGCGGCTCGGTGATCTGGGCGGCTTCCGCGGTACCCACCGCCACCGCTGAGGTGGGGGACCGGCGCGGCATCCTGCTCGGCGAGACGTGCACCGCCACCCGGCGCCCGGTCGCCTGGGACCCGTGGATGGCTCAGGAGATCCGGGACTCCTCCGGGCTCACCGCGTTGGTGGCCGGCCTCGGTGGGGGCAAGTCCTTCCTCGGTGGCGGGATTGTGTACAAGACGCTGCGGTCCGGCGCGTACTGGACCCTGCTCGATCCCTCAGGCCCGCTGGCCAAGCTGTGTGAGTTGCCGGAGCTGCGGCCCTACGCCCGGCCGATCAATCTGCTCAACGCCCAGCCCGGCATCCTCAATCCTTATCGGGTCGTCGCCGAGCCGGAGTTGAGCCATTTCCTCGATGAGGACGACCCGGAGCGGGCCTGGCGGCGGGAGAAGGCGCTGACTGCCGCCACCCGGCGCCGGCTGGTGCTCGACGTGCTCACCGGCGTGCTCCCGTTCGAAGTCGCCCGGATGGCCAAGACCCGCATCGTGCTGCTCCGTGCGGTCCGTGCGGTGGGTGGGCGGCCCGATGCCCATCCCGGACAGGTGTTCGAGATGCTGCGCCGTGATCCCTCCGAGCACCACGAGCACGCCATTGTGGTCGCCGACTTCCTCGACGAGATGCGGGAACGCATGTCGTTGCTCATCCCGGACAAGGGTGCCGACCCCTACACGGAGGTGCGCGACGACCGGCTGACCGTGCTCACCATGTCCGGTCTGACCTTGCCCAAGGACACCATCGGTCGTGAGCACTGGACCGACGCCGAGTCGCTCGGCGTGGAGCTGCTCAACCTCGCCGCCTGGCTGACCCAGCGGTCGATCTACGAGCGTCCCCGTGATCAGCGCAAAGGCGTCTGGATCGATGAGGCGTTCTTCCTGTCCGAGGTCCCCACCGGTCGGGTGTTGATGAACCGCTTCGCTCGGGACTCCCGCAAGTGGAACGTGCGGGTGCTGCTGTCGTCGCAAGTCCCAGCGGACTTTCTGAAAATCCAGGGCTTCGTGTCGCTGCTGGACTCGGTCTTCGTCGGCAGGCTCGATGACGGGCCCGCACAGGCCGACGCGCTGCGCCTGCTGAAGGTTCCCATCGGGGTGGGATATGAGCAGGTGGTGGCCTCGCTGGGGCGTCGCCCAGGGGGTGACCGGATGGCCACGGAACGAGACCGGGCACCCCGGCAGTTCATCTTCGGTGATGGCGCTGGCGGCGTGGAGCGGGTACGGGTGGACCTTTCAGGCGCCCATTTGGAGCATTTGTGCACCGCGCTGGACACCACTCCGGATGCGCTGCGCGGCAGTTCGCCAGCTGTGGAGCTGCCGAGCACGGCCGATCTTGTGACTGAGGGGGGCCACGGCCCAGGACGCAGCGGGATCGGTCCGGCAGCCGCAGCCAGGACTGGAGCATGATCCTCCGGGTGCGGCGCGGCCGGAGGATCGCGGCGTTGCTGGCGCTGCTCGGGTTGATGGCGGCCATCACGCTGTTCAGCCCGTCTACCGCCTGGGGGTCCTCAGCGCTGGCGCAGGTGCCGGGAGCCGACGACTGCAAACAGGCACCGAACCCGGAACGGCCTGGGTCCGGCATGGTGGGTGCGATCGATCCCACACCGCTGCAGGCCGGCGGGCCGAACAGCGCGTACCACGAGGTCGGCTACGCCGGACTGGTGTGGCACACCTATGACCTCGGCTGCGGTCCTTCGGGATTGCGCAATCCGAACGCGGTGATCGACACCTGGACCGGCAACCTGCTGTTCGACATCGGCAAGGCGATCGTCGGTGCCACAAACGGGTTGCACTATGCGCTGTCCGATGGGGGCCTGCTGGCTCCGTTGAATGATCTGATCGTCTCGGGCACGGTCGCGCTGTACGACAGCGTCTACGCACCGTGGTTCGGGCTGGTTGCGGTCCTGCTGGCAATCGTGTTGTTCCGATCGATCTGGCGCGGTGACCTCGCCGCGGTCAGCAAGCGCGCGGCGTGGGCGCTGGCCGGCATCTGGCTGGCGGCCGCGACCTACCTGACCCCGCTGCTGTACACCCAGGTGCTCGATGGGGTCTTGGTCGAGGGTAGCAACGACGTGCGCAGCGGGTTCTTACACGAGGTCGGTATCGATCAGCGCGATGCGCTACCGACCCTGCTGCACGACCAGATCATCTACCGCAACTGGCTACGCGGGGAATTCGGATCCCCGGACGGTCCGCAGGCTGCCCAGCTCGGCCGTGACCTCCTTCGCGCGCAGGCCTACACCAAACAAGAGATCGCTGACGGAGCGGACGATCCCAAATCCGGTGTCGCGGATCGCAAGAAGCAGGAGTACAAGGCGATCGCCGACCGGACGGGCAGCGCCTACGGCTACTTCCAGGGGGTGGACGGCAACCGGATCGGCGTCGGATTCCTGGCCGCCCTGCAGGCGGTGATGTTCGGCCTGTTCCAGTTGCTCGCGCAGGCAGCGTTGCTGCTGGCTCAGGTCCTGCTGCGAGTGGTGATCCTGCTCGGCCCGATCATCGGTCTGATCGCAATCCTCTATCACGACATCCTGCGCGGCGTCGGCCGCGCTGTCGGCGCCGCGCTGCTCAACATTGTGGTGCTGTCAGCGCTGGCCGCACTGCATACGTTGGTGATGGTGTGGGTTTTCGACCCCACCCGTAACATGTCGGTGCTCGCGCAGATGCTGCTCGCCGGGATGATCACCGTGGTGTTGTTACTGGTGGCGCGTCCGGTTCGGCGGATGTGGCAGATGACCGAGCTCGCGGTCGGTGCAGTGGGTGGTGCGCTACCCGCAGCCCCGCCCGGCGTGCTAGCCCGGCTGCGGCGGCGCACGGCAGATGTCGACGCCAGTCCCTCGGAGCGGTTCTGGGAGGAGGCCCGCGGCGCTGAGAATGATCCGGGGCAACCTACGGCAGGTTCGGTAGCTGGCAGCCGGGTGCGTCCAGAGGCTGACTCACCGGTGATCGTCACGGCTGGGCGAACTGAACGTAGAGGTGGTGGCTCCGCGGTTACGCCTGCGCTCCCTGCAAGCCGGCCTACTGCCCTTGGCGGCCCAGGCCGGGGGTACGACGAGGCGGCGTTAACCGAGGCGAGGGACAGGGTGCTGCGACCTGATGGGTCGCCCGCGGTTCCGACTGGATCGAGCGTGCCGGCACGCGGCCACACCCGCGTCAGTGAGGATCCGGTGTATGTGCCCTCGGCGGTCGGCAGTTCACGGGGCGCCCCGCAGGAGGCGGGGCTGGAGGAGGTGGCCGGGCGCCCGGTGTGGGTGGTGTACCGGCCGTCAGCCGGCCTCGAAGTTGGCTCGGATGCTGGGTCAGCAGCCCGGTTGGACAACACTGACGGCGCCAACGCCCGGATCGTGGACTGACCGGGGGAAGCGCCATGCCGATCCGGACCCACCGCGGCCGCACAGCCGTCTACCGCAGGTTCTGGGGCTGGCCGGTGCGTTCTCCCAAGCACCTCGCCGGCACCCTGTTGGCGCTCGTCGCGATTGGTCTCGGACTCGGGAGGGTCTTGCCCGACAACCCCGGTGGCGCGACTTCCGTAGCGCCGTCGATCAGTGCTGACCGTAAGGCTGGAGCAAGCCGGTTCGGCACGGGGCCACGTTCGGGGCCAGCCGACGCCGGCAGTGCCCGGAAGCCTCCCGCACCGGCCCCGAGCGCGCCGGCGCCGGCCGCCGCACTCACCGTCGCTCGCTCCTGGGTCAATGGGTTTCTCACCGTCCCGAAGGGCATCACCGCGGCGCGTTGGGCTGAGCAGCTGCGGCCCTACACCACTGACGACCTGTTCCCCCAACTTCAGTCGATAGACCCGGCGAACGTCCCCGCGGCGCAGATCATCGAGGCGCCGCGGACTGTCAGCGCGGGGGCGAGCTCGGCTGAGGTCGACGTGCCCACGACTGCGGTAGTACTTCGCCTGCTGCTGGTGTCCACGCCCGCTGGCTGGCGGGTTGCCAGTTACGAGCGGGCGGGTTAAGGCATGCGCCGGTGGCTGGTCGGGCTCCTGGTGATCGGCGTACTCGGCGGTCTCATCGCGCTGGCCGCGATCTCCACCCTGCTCGGCGGTGTCGGTTCCGGCGATTTCATTTTCGGGGCGCCATGCGGCTCGGTTCTCGCGACAACCGACCCGCGGGAAGCGCCGCGAGTCGCCGTCCGGGTCAGCGACCTCGACACCGAGCAGCGTGCCATCGTCGAGCAGATCATCGCGATCGGTAAGCAGCGCCGGCTGCCGCCACGCGCCTGGCAGATCGCGATCCAAGCGGGGATGACCGAGTCCCGGCTGCATAACCTGCACTACGGCGACCGCGATTCGCTGGGCATCTTCCAGATGCGTCCCTCCCAAGGCTGGGGCAGCG
>JAODNG010000204.1 GCA_025465385.1 Pseudonocardiales bacterium | reverse complement strand
GGGTCGGGGCCCATACAGCTAACAATCGTCTCGACGGCCTGCTGGTCTCCCACAAATCGCTTTGCGACAAGGGGCCGAACGTAGGCTGGTCGGCAACGGCGAGGAAGGTTCAACAATGCAGCTCAGCAAGGGCGCCCGGATAATGGGACGAGTCGGAGCCCTGGTGGCCTCCGCCTCTTCGATGTTGGTCTTCGCCGGGCCTGCCTCGGCGGCGGGAGACATCGCCACAGCGCACGAGTACGGCCACGCACAATTCTCCGTTCAATTGACCGGCAATGAGATCCGCGATGGCGGAGACCGCGACGGCGATGCCGTCGCTCGCCTGGACCTCGACCCGGAGAATGAGAGGATCTGCTACGTCGTCACCTGGCGCGGGCTCGACGGCGACGTGACCGACTTCCACATCCACTCCGGCCCTCGGCACAACGACGGTCCGGTCTTCGTCGATCTCTTCAACGACCGGCGTTTCGACGGGGACCGCCACACGGTGGCGGATTGTGTCCATAGTGACGAATCGAAGATCCGCGCCATCATCGAGGAGCCGTCGGACTATTATCTGATGCTCCATACGACCGCACACCATGCGGGAGCGCTCCGCGGCCAGCTGGATTAAGCACCTGCTTCGCGCGGGAGGCCGAGTCCAATGGCGACTCGGCCTCAGGAGTTGACCTGATCCCTCGACAACCGCGCAAGCATGCCCTCGCAGCTGCGCACCACTACTCGCGCCCGGTCAGCGGCGGCACGATCGGACAGCGGGCTCTGGGCGCGCCGTTGCCAACGGGCCAGCGCAGCGGTCACGGCCTCGCGGAGCGCACCGGAGTCCGCGTCGGGTTCCAGGCCGAGACGATTGGGCATCGCGGCGCCCTGGCCGCCGAGCAGCCGTTCAGCGTCGGACCGGGCGTCAGCCGATAGCCCTAGGTCGGGAGCTCGCAACTCAGCGAGTAACCGCAGCTCTCGAAATTCGTGGGCGCCAGCCAGGATCCGTTCCACCTCACCGGCCAGCTCCTGAGCCTCGACGCGAGGTTGTTCCCGCAAGGTGCGGTCGACAAGCAGTAGCGCCGATCGGGCCTTGAGCACGTCGCGGCGCTCGGTGAACTGGGTGGCCAGCACAGTCCGCAGCTCGTCGAGACCGCTACGCCGCACCAGCTCCTCGGTGAGCCCGGCTGGCTCGTGGTGCCCCTGGCGGATCAGGTTCGTCGCCAATCGCAGCCCGAACAACCCGAACCGCTCCACCAGCGTGCTACGTGTCTGTGCCGGCAGGGTCGGATGCGCCTGCGCCGCGACGAACCGGTCCGCCGAAAGCAACAAGGCGTCCAGCTCGGATCGGGAGCCCTCGGCCAGCTCGCGCAGCGCGCTGAACTCCGCCTGCCGGAGCGTCCGAGCAGTCTGCGCGAGCAGACCGGCCACCGCGACCACGGTCTGGCACAGCCGGTGGACCTTAGGCTCGCTGCGGTAGCGCCGGGCGACCTGCCGCGCCGAGACCATCGCATCAAGGCGGCCAGCACCGATCTCGTCCGCCCGCGATAGCACCGCGATCGTGTTGACGACCGCAGCGGGCGCACCCGCCTGATCGTGGAACGACTCGAGAAAGCGCACGTCGCTGGCGTGCAGGTGGCGCATGAGGTAGATGACGGCGTCCGCGTCCGACGGCCGGTCATCCGGCGCGAGCAGCGCGATCGACCGGGCCGAGATCTGGGTGGACAGCGACGCGATACCGGGGGTGTCGATCAGCGTTGTGGTGCGCAGGCTCCGCGACGGCCAGTCGACAAGCAATCGCTCGACCTCTTCCGGTGTGCTCCCACGAAGATCGAACTCCAACCGGCCATCGGTCCGGATCAGCGGCAGCTGCCGAGGTACCCCTGTGCGGGGCATCAAGGTGACCCGCGGGCTTGCGGCGTCGCGATACCAGGTGATCACCTGCGTGCACTCGCCAGCATCGGTCGGGGCGATCTGTTCCCCGACCAGCGCGTTGAGCAACGTCGACTTCCCAGCTTTGACCTTGCCCGCGACGGCTACCCGAAGCGGTTCATCGAGCCGGTCGATCTGGTCACGCAGCTGGTTGGCCGTGGTCGGGCTGTCGCGGTAGACCTCGGCTGCCCGCCGCAGAACCGCACGCACCGCGACGCTGAGGCTGGGAGCCGCCCTCGTCGAGGCGTTCACGAACGGTTGCCGGGGGCGGCCAGCAGGGCGCGAGCGTCCTGGCGCACCGCGTCGATCTGCGCCAGCTCGGCCTTAAGCCGATTGATCCGCTGCTGCCGTTGGGAATCCTCGGTGTGGGCGGCCTTTTCGGCGGCCTGGATGGACTCCGTGAGCGAGCGCTGTAACTCGGTCGCCACCTCGCTGAAGTGGTCCCTCAGCAGCCGCTGGACCTGACGCAACCGGTCCCGGCATTCCTTACCCACGTGGAAGGTGACGTCATCGATCTGGCGCCGGAGGAGCATCTGAGCTTCGGCCTGTTGCCGCTTGAGGCGGCCGTGCTTGTCATCCCGGAGCGTCTTGCCGCCGAGCACCAATCCACCAAGGAGCGCGACCGGGTTGAATATCGACGTCGCTCCCACCAGCATGGTCAACATCCCGAACATCACCGCGCCACCGTAGGATCCGCGCAGCCCGGTGAGCAGCTTGCCGACGAGTTTGGGATCGTCGGCGTGCGGTGCCGCGAGTTCAGGCACCGCGTCGAGGGTACTGGCCGTATCGCCCAGCCGCAGCTCAGGGAGCAGCTCGCCGCCATCTTCGGCGAAGTGCACGGCCACTTGCTGGGCGATCGACTGCGCCCGCTGATTGGCCCATACGAAGTTGTCGGAGGTGGCCGCAGCGAGCTGCTGACCGAGCCATTCGGTGAACTGCTCCCAGATCGCGTGCGGATCAGCCTGATCCAGCGCCGCCTCACCGGTGCGGGCGACTTGCCGCATCCGGTCGCGCAGGTCGAACTCGATGTCGGCGGTCAGGTCGGTCATCCCGTCGCTGAGCGTCTGCTGCCACCGTGAGGTGCGGCGCTGCAGGTTCTCCGCACGGGACACCGCGGCCTCCAGCTCCGCCATCAGCGCCGTGCCGCCTTCGGGGTTGCACTGCGCTTGTAGTTCTGCCCGCAGCGACACCGCGAGGTGGTCGGTGACAGTGAAGACATCGTGCGCCACGCTGCGACGGCTCAGCCGGTCGGCCTGCGCCACGGCGTTGCGCAGATACCGCACCAGCGGCGGGAAGCCGGACTCATCATCGAGCTGCTTGTCCTCAGAGCGCATCGCATGCAGGCGCAACGTCGAGGACACCGGCAGCAGATCGGCCTCGACATTGGCCCCGGCAAGGTGCACGCGGTCGAGCTCGGCGATGCGCCGCCACTGCGGGTAAAGGTCGATCTTGGAAAGCACGCAGGCGACGTTGGGGCACAGCTTCATCGCCTGCCGCAGAAAATCGACCTCCGGTTCCGAGTATTCCTGCGAGGCGTCGGAGACCAGCAGCACAGCATCAGCAGTCGGCAGCGCAGCCAATGTACTCGCGGTGTGCACGGAGCTGAGGCCGCCGACGCCGGTGGTATCCACCAGGATCAACCCGTCAGCCAGGATCTGACGCGGGATGCCGACCTCGGCACGCAACAGATTTTGCCGGTTAGCCGGATTACCCGCCTCGGACACGTGGCTCGCAAGCTCATCGAGGGGTACCTGAAGTCGCGTGGTCTCCGCGTCGGAGGCATCGTCGATTCCCCGCACCAGCGACGCGATGGGAATCTTCGCGTAGGAGACCTCAGTGGGCAGTGCGGTGGCGATGTCGTCGTCGACCGGGCAGACCGGAGCGTCGACCAATGCGTTGATGAGCTGGCTCTTGCCCTGCTTGAACTCGCCGACCACCAGTACCCGGACGGCGGGATCGAGTAGCCGTCGACGGGTGTGCGCCAGCCGCTGCACTAGGTCGCTACGGTCGCCAGCCTTGGTCAAGCTGATCAACCGGTCAACAACATCCAGGCCCGGCGGTCCTACTGCGCTCACTGCATTGCCCTCTCCTGCTGACTGCCCCGGTGGAGGCTACTCCAGCCGATCCGTGGGGCTGTTGGGCCCGGATCGCACCGAGTAGCGGCCCACCGCGTTAGGGAATGGGGATAACCCCACGATGGGCCCGATGGTGACACACAGTGTCGCTAACGCAGCGCCTCGTGTTGGCGATACGCAGGCCAGGCGCTGTGCAGGTTCGCATCAGCTCCGCTCTAGGCTGCGGGATCGCTCGACGACGGATCGGCCGAGAAGGAGGGGCTCGCGAGGATGAGCTACTGGCTCGGGATCGATGTGGGCACGACGTTTACCGCTGCGGCGATTTGCCGGCAGGAGGGTGGACGGTCGGGGGCGCCTGAGGTGGTGGCGTTGGGGACCCGGTCGACCGCGGTCAGTTCGGTGCTGTACCTGGCACCCGACGGTCAGGTAGTCGTCGGAGAAGCCGCCGAGCGTCGCGCGGTGACCGATCCAGACCGGGTGGTGCGGGAGTTTAAGCGGCGCATCGGTGATGAGGTGCCGATGGTCATCGGAGGCCGACCGCATTCCGCGCCGGAGATCGCCGCGATGGTGCTGGGCTGGGTCATCGAGCTCGTCGCGGCGCGTGAGGGGGGCCCGGCCACCGGCATCGTGGTCACCCATCCCGCAGGGTGGGGACCGTATAAAATCTCGACAATGACCGCGGCGTTGCACGCGGCGGGTCTGACCTCGATCACCTTCCGCACCGAACCCGAAGCCGCCGCGGCCAGCTATGCACTGGCCCAACGCATCGACTCAGGCACCACCATCGCCGTCTATGACCTCGGCGGCGGAACCTTCGACGCCGCCGTAGTCCGCAAGACCGGTGCCGCGACGCTAGAGGTCCTCGGAGTGCCCCAGGGCCTCGAAGCGCTCGGCGGCGCGGATTTCGACGACGCCATCATGCGCCACGTCCTCGCCGCGGTACCCGCACTCACCCAACTCGACCCCGACGACCCCACCACCTTGGCCGCCACCGCAGCACTGCGCCGCGAATGCACCGAAGCCAAAGAAGCACTGTCATCCGACACCGAAGTCACCATCCCGGTACTCGCCCCCGGCGTACAAACCCAAGTCCGACTCATCCGCGCCGAGTTCGAAGACATGATCCGCCCCCACATCGAACACACCGTCGAGGCACTACGCCGAGCACTACGATCAGCTAACGTCACCCCCGACGACCTCGACGCCGTCCTGCTCGTCGGCGGCTCCTCCCGAGTTCCCCTAGTCGCCCAACTCGTCTCCGCCGAACTCGGCCGCCCCGTCGCCATCGACGCCGACCCCAAAGCCGCCATCGCCCTCGGCGCCGC
>JAODNG010000197.1 GCA_025465385.1 Pseudonocardiales bacterium | reverse complement strand
TCAGGACCCTATTGGTGTATCTGGAGTGCGGTGGCGACTACGAGGAAGCGTCACGAGGCCTCGGTGGACACCGCAGCACAGTGCGCTATCGGGTTCAGCGCATCCGTGAGCTCACCGGACTGGACCTCCACGACGCCGGCACCTGGCTGAACCTCCACGCTGCGAGCCGGGCGCGGGCCCGTCTTTCGGCTTGTTGGTGACCACGCGCCCGCGGATGAGCAGGCCGGTCCGGGACCCTACTCACAGGTCAGCAGTTGAGCAGAACAGCCAGGGTTCCCCCGGGTGAACCCAGTTATCTTAGCGACGCGCCCGTCCCGGCCGGCCGCTCGCCAGCTCCGCGATCACACGAAGAGCTTGTGTTGGCCTCTCGAACGCGGTAGTCAGGTGGTCCAAGGCCCGCAGATCGGCAGCCAGACGTGCCAGACCATCCCGTTTTCAGTATCGGCGCTGTCGCCCGGGTGCTCGGTATCCCGGTGACTACGCTGCGGACGTGGGAGGATCGCTACGGCGTCGTGGTGCCCGAGCGGAGCGCCGGCGGGCACCGGCTGTACTCACGACAGCAATTGGAATGGCTGCGGTTCCTTCGTGACCGCATGAGCGCCGGTCTCTCCGCCGCCGATGCTCACCGGCTTCTCCGTGACCGTCTCCAGGTCGGTGTCGCGTTGAATCCCGCTGATGATTCGGACCGTGTTCGAACCGTGCTGATTCTGTTGGCGGAGCAGGACCGTTTCGCGGCGAACTTCGCCGAGTACTTCCTTCGCACCGAGGGCTATGACGTTGCGCTCGTCGTGACTGAGGGCGAGGCGTGCGCGCAGATGGAGCGGAAAGTTCCCAATGTCGTGGTGGTCGACCTGCTGATCTCTGGTGGCCGCGGACTGCAACTGTGTGCATATATACACGATCACTTCGATGTGCCGGTTGTGGCCGTCTCTGCCCTAGAGCTCCGCGATGAAGCACTCGAGGCTGGTGCTTCCGCTTTTTTGCAGAAGCCGATCGAATATTTGATGCTCGTCGCGACCATTGAGGACCTGTTGGGCCAAAGCGGGCTTCTGCGCCGACAGGCGGAGGAATGATGACCAACCGGATATCTTCTGGCGCAGAAAGTGTCGACGTCGTGTTGGGCGGAGGTCTGCCTCGTGACGGAATTAGCCTCATAGTCGGCCTACCCGGTTCCGGAAAGACCATTCTCGCTCAACAATGTGTGTTCGCCAATGCTCGACCCGAGCGCCCGGCACTGTATCTATCCACGGTCTCCGAACCGCTTGAGAAGATCCTTCGCTACGGTCAGACACTGACCATCTTCGACACTGCCAAGGTCGGCAAGAGCGTCTACTACGAAGACTTGGGAAGCATCATGCACGAAGGGGCCTTCAGCGGGGTCCTTGACCGTGTGCGGGGGCTCATTCGGGAACGCCGGCCTGCGGTCATCGTCATCGATAGCTTTAAAGCATTGCATGCCTACGCGGTTGACGGTGCTGACTTCCGGCGGTTTCTGCACGATCTTGCGGGCATGCTCAGCGCATATCCAGTGACTACTTTATGGGTAGGGGAATACGGACAAGATGAGATTGTTCTGGCGCCCGAATTCGCGGTCGCCGATGCGATTATCGCGCTGGGAAGCGTTGGGGTCGCCGAACGGACGTCGCGAGTTCTGCAGGTCCTCAAGCTTCGTGGGGGCGCCTTCTCCTCCGGCCAGCACGCTTATCGGCTCTCGAGTAGCGGTATCACGGCTTTTCCCCGTCTCGCCGACCCTGTTGACGTCACCGACTACCGTCTCGGCAATACACGCTTTCAATCGGGAATTGCGGCGCTGGACGACATGCTGGAAAATGGGATCTGGCCGGGCTCGTCCATCTTGCTGGCAGGACCCACCGGTGTCGGCAAGACACTCATGGGACTGACGTTCGTGTTCCACGGTGTCCGCCACGGCGACCCCGGGTTGATTGCGACGCTACAGGAAAACCCCATCCAACTCGAGCGGACCGCGCAGCAGTTCGGCTGGTCGATGACCGAAGCCGACATCACGTTGATGTACCGCAGCCCCGTCGACCTGTATCTCGACGAATGGGTACATGAATTTCTCAACCAAGTGGAGGCAACCGGAGCAAGGCGGGTGCTAATCGACAGTCTAGGAGACCTACAAGCCATCTCCGGGGATGCGACCCGATTTCGAGAATACTTCTACTCGCTCACGCAGAGATGCTCCCGGCGGGGTGTCACCCTCCTCAGCACCTATGAAGTCCCTGAACTGTACGGACTTACCCACCTAAGCAAGCACAGCGTCTCACATCTGGCCGACAACGTCGTGATCCTGCAGTATCGAGACTCCGGGCAGACCGTGTCCCGCACCCTCACAGTGCTCAAGACCCGTAGCGCCAGCCACGACCCGCACATTCGAGAATTCCAGATCTCAACGAACGGGATCACCCTGGCACCGCCCCTTCATGAGAGGCCCATTAATATTGAGGAAGAATGGTAGCCCTTCGGTGGTCGTCGGGAGTTGGGGCAGCGGACTCACGGTGGGTGTTGTCGGCCAGCCTGGTGAGCTTCGTCGCCATCTGAGTTGCGCGCCGCTGCAGGGGCTTGCGCCTTGATCACGCCCAGACTCGCCGTGCAGGTCGCGTCGGGCCACGGTCTGGGGGTTAGCTCAGCGCGCGCAGTGCCGCCTCGGTGGTCGGGTAGATCTCGAACAGCTCAGCTGCGGCGCCAAGCGCTCCGTTTGCGGTGTGGCCGGCGGTGACCAGACACAGGCCGATGTCGGCTTCACCAGCTCGGCATGCGACGTGGACGAGGGTCGGCACAGCGTCCGGTTTGAGGACAGAGAGTGCGCTCAGATCGACGACGATCGCCCAGGGTGCTGTGGTGAGCTGCTCGTCGAGCACCTGTTGGAGACCGGGTGCCGTCATCTGGTCGAGACACCCGCTGGCATGGACCACCGGCACGCCGGCCCGGAGATGATCGAGTCGGAGAGTGAGGGTTCCGGGCGAGACCGCATGCCCATCGGCGTCCGCGCACATTGGCAACCATCTGTCGGTGCTGGTGGTTAGGCTGGCAGGATCCAGTGAACTCCGCCCGGCTGTGCCGAGCTATACCGCTGACGCAGGAAAGTATGCGGTCTGCGCGGATCGGCCACCTCGCGCAGGGGGCACCACCCGCACCCGTCGTCTCCTTCGACGTGCTAGTGGATCAAGAAACACTGGTCGACTGCTTGCGCGAAGTAACCGACGGTGCTTCGCCGAATCTCCTTCGACGGGTTCCGGCGAATCGACCCTGTTCAGAATGCCCCAGCGGTGAACCACTGTGCCAACTGTGGCGACGTCGGGGGTTGCCGCCAAGAGGTCCCTCGCGCACCCTACGCAACCGCACCTCGCGGAGGTAGAGCATCGGCATGGTGTCGAGGGCACGCTGGAACCCTTCCTGCAGCGCTCGGACGCTGACATGGACCTGGCTGGCCAGCGCTGGTGCAGACCAGGCTCGATCGGGGTAGGCCTCGAGGAGTTCGATTGCTTCGCGGACTGCACGTGGTGGAGCGACGCGAGTGCCGGTCGTCCTGCGCTACAACGTCGGCTAGCCCGCAAGCACGTCGCTGCCGAGGCGTAGCGACTTAAGGCCCGGAGACATGATCCAACCGTTCAGCCACATTGCCTTCGGTCTGGCAGCGCCAACCCGGGCGCCGCTTCACCCTCGTGGGTGGAGTGATCACCACTCACGCACTGCGAGCGGAGGTCCGCCGGAGGCGCCCGTATTTGGTTGGGAGCTACTTGACCTGGGCAGGACAGAGCCGTTGAGCAGTGGTTTTGGCTCGCCTTGTCGCCCCAGCAACTCCGCGATGACCCAGCATCAGGGAGCTACCGCGTCGAGGCCGGCTAGAATCCCAAGAACGGTGGTGAACTGCCCGCGCCGATCTTGCTGCCTTCTCGTCAACCGATCGACGACGACCAATGGGTTCACGGCCACCCACCGCTGGCGAACTGATGAACGGCGTTCGCGGTCACGCTCTTAGAAACGCCAGTAGATCGGCGTTGATCGTCTCCGCTTGTGTGGTGGGCATGCCGTGGGGGAAGCCTTCGTAGGTCTTCAATGTCGCGTTTTGCAGAAGCTTCGCCGATAAGGGTGCGGAGTCTGGGTAGGGCACGATCTGGTCGTCGTCGCCGTGCATCACCAGGACCGGCACGGTGATCTTCTTCAGGTCTTCGGTGAAATCGGTTTGGGAGAAGGCGACGATCCCGTCATAGTGTGCCTTTGCGCCGCCCATCATGCCTTGGCGCCACCAATTGTGGATGATGGCCTCCGAGGGTTCCACGCCTGGCCGGTTGAAACCGTAGAACGGCCCCGCCGGCAGGTCGCGATAGAACTGTGTGCGATTGGCCGCGAGTTGCGCCTGTAACCCGTCGAAGACCTCTTTGGGAAGGCCGCCCGGATTGGTCTCAGTCTGGACCATCAGCGGCGGTACTGCGCTGATGATGGCGGCCTTGGCCACTCGGCTTTCGCCATGTCGGGCTAGGTAGTGGACCACTTCGCCGCCGCCGGTCGAGTGACCCACATGAATGGCGTCGGTCAGATCCAGATGCGCTGTCAACGCCGCGAGGTCGTCGGCGTAGTGGTCCATGTCGTGGCCCGCGCCGGTCTGACTGGACCGTCCGTGGCCGCGCCGGTCGTGGGCGATGACCCGATAGCCATGGTGCAGGAAGAACAACATCTGGGTATCCCAGTCGTCGGCTGACAGCGGCCAGCCGTGACTGAACACGATCGGCTGACCCGAGCCCCAGTCCTTGTAGTAGATCTCCGTGCCGTCGCTGGTGGTGATGGTGCCCATGCGATGCCTTCCTTCAAAGTTTGCGGGATGACGCGGAGGGAGAACCGCCAGGCTGCGAACTAATTACACCGCAATTCCTTCTGTCCGGACCCGATATTCACCTGGCTGCCGTTCATCGGTCAGCGCCGTCCGCGGCGGCGCACACCCCAGTTCTCCCGACGTAGCTAACCCGGCCATCCGACCGGAACCACGACACTGCGCGCGGCTCTGACGGGCCGTGCTCGGTCGGGGCCCGGCCCGGTCGGATGGCCAGCGGAGGGTACGCCGCCGCAGTCGTCGCGACAGATCAAGAGAACCAGGGGCGGCATGCCGGGGTGGATCCTGGTTCGTTGGCTCGAAATCGGGTGGGACGACTGTCGCGGCACTGCGCGGAATCTTGGTCTAAGCGGCGTGGGCGAGGTCGTGGTGGGCGTGTTCGAGGCGGATCTGGCGCAGGTACTGCATTGGGGTGAGGCCGACGTAGCGGCGGAACCCTTCTTGCAGCGAACGGAGACTGCAGCTGGCGATCTGTGCGAGGCCGGCGGGGGTGAATGGGTGATCGGATGGGCGTGCATGGCGTCGATGGCGCGGTGCACCGGCACGGCGCCCCAGGCGTGGGCGGGAGGTACGCCCGTTGGCTTGCGGGAACCTTGGGTGACATTGGTCGACGTTTGGGTGGTGTCGGGTGGCGCGGCGTGTACCCGATTTGTACCGGGGGCGCCCCGAGCCTGGCATGATCTCTCGCGGTGCACGCGGATCCGCGGTGCCCTGGCTCGTCTGCGAGTGTCATCGCCTACCGATAGTGCCGGAGGAGCCTATGCGCCCGCCGCCCGTCATGGTATTGGGAGTCGCACTACTGACGACTTCAGCACTGGCGGTCGCTGGGTGCGGTACCCGCATCGGCACTACCACTTCGCGGAACACCTACACGATCACCGAGCCGGTCACGTCTCTCAAGATCGACAATCCGGTCGGGAACACTCAGATCGAAGGCACCGACACGAATACGATCTCGGTCACCGAAGAGCTCAGCTATAGCGGCAATCCGCCACAGACCAGCTACCCGATCACTGGTGGCGGCCACCTCACCCTGAGCTACACCTGCCCGGGTGTCTTCGACGTCAACTCCTGCAGCGTGACCTACCTGGTCAAGGTGCCCCGACGACTCGCAGTACAGGTCGACGGCAAGGTCGGCTCCACCACGCTGACCGGACTGGCCGGCCAGCTGACTCTTAGCTCCAGCACCGGCAACATCGACGCTACCGGGCTGACCAGTGCCACGGTGACCGCCCGTGCCAATGCCGGCACGATCACCCTGGGGTTCACTGCGCCACCGACCACCCTGGACGCACAAGCCGAGGTCGGCTCGGTTACGGTGCGGCTACCCGCGGACACGACCTATGCGATCGACACCGGCAACCAGATCGGTGTAGCCGACGTGAAAGTCCAGCGGGACCCCGGCTCCGGGCACCGCATCACTGTCCACTCGCAGGTCGGTTCGGTGAGCGTCTATAACGGCTGACCGGAGTCGCTAATGAACGTGTGTTTGGTCGGGAGCTTGGGAACCCTATAGCGGTGCCCTTGTGTCGACAGTGAGATGGGATGTGGGCGCTTGGGCAGACCGGCTTTGAGGTCAGCCCGGAGGCCGGCGCCGGCGTCGGCGTGCTCGCCAACACCAGAACCCTCCTCCCCGACCTAGCCGTGCTCCACGCCAGCCGCCGGCTGTGCAAGCGCGTCGTCTTCTCACCATGACGGTGGCGCCAGGACCGTCATGAGACTCGCCGTTGGTCACGACAAGCCACTACCGCCCACATCTCCCGCCCGACGGCGGAGGGATGCTGCGGGTGTGGCGAGAGG
>JAODNG010000195.1 GCA_025465385.1 Pseudonocardiales bacterium | reverse complement strand
CCTACACCGAGACGCCTGACCAGCTCGCCGCGATAAACGAGGTCAAGGCGGACATGCGTCGCGGCGTCCCGATGGATCGGGTGGTCTGCGGTGACGTCGGCTACGGCAAGACCGAGATCGCCGTGCGGGCCGCCTTCAAAGCCGTGCAGGACGGCAAGCAGGTGGCCGTCCTGGCACCTACCACCCTGCTCGCCCAGCAACATCTGCAGACCTTCTCCGACCGGATGCGTCCGTTCCCAGTCACGGTGCGCGGGTTGTCGCGGTTCACCCATCCCGGCGATGCGACGGAGGTGCTGCGCGGACTCGCCGAAGGCTCGGTGGACATCGTGATCGGCACCCACCGGCTGTTGCAGCCGAGCGTGCGCTGGAAGGATCTTGGCCTGGTAGTGGTCGACGAGGAGCAGCGCTTCGGTGTCGAGCATAAGGAGCACATCAAGGCGTTGCGCACGGCCGTCGATGTGCTGACCATGTCTGCCACCCCGATCCCGCGAACCTTGGAGATGAGCCTGGCCGGCATCCGCGAGATGTCGACCATCCTCACCCCACCGGAGGACCGCCAGCCGGTGCTCACCTACGTCGGCGCTTACGACGACAAACAGGTCGGCGCCGCGATCCGCCGCGAGCTGTTGCGCGACGGGCAGGTCTTCTACGTGCACAACCGGGTGTCCTCGATCGAGAAGGCCGCTCGGCGGATCCGCGAGCTGGTGCCCGAGGCCCGGGTGGCGGTGGCGCACGGGCAGATGAACGAAGACCAGCTCGAGCGCACCGTCGCCGGGTTCTGGAACCGTGAGTACGACGTCTTGGTCTGCACCACAATCGTCGAGAACGGGCTGGACATTTCCAATGCCAACACGCTGATCGTCGAGCGCGGTGACCTGCTCGGGCTCGCCCAGGCGCACCAGCTGCGCGGTCGGGTCGGGCGCGGCCGCGAGCGTGGTTACGCCTACTTCCTCTACCCGCCGGAGACGCCGCTGAGCGAGATGGCGCACGATCGGTTGTCCACCATCGCCCAACACACCGAGTTGGGGGCGGGCATGGCCGTCGCGATGAAAGACCTGGAGATCCGCGGCGCGGGCAACATCCTGGGCGGTGAGCAATCCGGCCACATCGCCGGAGTCGGTTTCGACCTGTACATCCGGCTGGTAGGTGAGGCCGTCGAGGCATTCCGTGGCGCGGCCGGTGTCGGCACATCCGATGGTGCGCCCGAACCCGCGCCGGTGCGGGTGGAGCTGCCGGTGGACGCGCACCTGCCGCACGACTACATCCCCGGCGAGCGGCTACGGCTGGAGGCCTACCGCAAGATCGCCGAGGCGCTGGACGCCGAGGCGTTGAGTGCCATCACCGACGAGTTGCGGGATCGCTACGGCGCCCTGCCTCCGCCCGTGGTGACCCTGCTGGAAGTCGCGCGCTTCCGTCAGGTTTGCCGGGCGCACGGGGTGGCGGAGGTGACGGTGCAAGGCTCCAAGCTGCGGTTCGCTCCGGTGACGCTGCGGGACTCTCAAGGGGTCCGTCTGAACCGGCTCTACCCCCAGGCGGCATACCGCTCCGCTGGACAGACCTTGACCGTTCCCCGACCCAGCGAAGGCTCCGGCGGTATCGGCGCCACGCCGCTGCGCGACCGGGAGTTGCTCGACTGGTGCACCAGGTTGGTCACCAGTGTGCTGGCGCCGTGACCGGCTATTGATATCTCACGGTAGCCGTGCATGCTATCTGTCGAGTGCGCAGGAGATGGCGGATCGGCCGGTAGGTCGGTGAGGGCTGTCGCTCGGCGGGGCGGCAATGGCGTCCTTCAGCGCGCTGAAGACCTCATTGAGGTGGCGCAGCAACGGCGTCACATTCTTGATGGTGCGGAGCAGTTTGAGGATCAGGTCAGCGATCTTGGTGGCCCACTCGGCGATCAGCGTCATAGCCTGCTCGGCCACCACGGGAGCCGCGAGCCCGCCGCTGCCGAGTAGCTCAGCGGCATATTCGAGTAGATATCCGACGAGCTCAGTGATCATCTTTTGGATTTCCTCGCGGACCGCAGCGACGATCATCCCGCTCATCGTGATGGCCACTCGGATTCCGTCGGCTGCGATCGCCATCGCTTCGAGCAGGTGGTCGCTGCCCTGGGCGTTGGCCCGGTAGGCGTCGGCGGCGGCGCCCTGCCACGCCGGGAGATCGCCGGAGACGGCGTGCGCGTAGTCCTGCCGCACCGCGGACACCGCGTCTGCGACGTTGCCCCAGGTTTGGGCATGAGCGGTGATCGCATCGGGGCTGCCGGCCAGCCAGTCCAGCGGCTCGGAGAGCGTTTCGACGTGCTCCATCAGCCACCCGACGCCACAGGACAGCAGCGCGCCGGCCGGGTTCGAAACGTAGTTGAGCGCATCCAGGCTCGCCGAGGCGGTGTCGATCCCGACTTCGATCCAATCTCCGGCGGCGATCGCATTGACGCATTGGAGGGCGGGATCAACAATCCGTATTCCAGCGAAAGCAGTAGGGTGCTCCTCCTCGGCGACCAGCGGATTTGCCGTCATCTATTCAGACCCCTCGTCCGGTACAAGGCCATCGCGTTGGCGTCGTCGATGTCCGCATACTGCACGGCAGCTGCCCTGATGCCAGTCGCGGTGCTGGTCAGGCGTTTGGCGCTGCCGTCCAGCGCGGTCGCTGCCAGGTGCTGCAGCGGGTTGAGCATCATCGGCAGGGTCTGGCAGTAGGAGCCGTAGGCATCCGTGGGCAGGCTCATCTCCCGCGCCGCATCCACCGCCTCGGCCAAGCTGTTGCTGATACGGTCGACTTTCTTGGCGTGTTCCC
>JAODNG010000146.1 GCA_025465385.1 Pseudonocardiales bacterium | reverse complement strand
CTCGGTCACCTTCGGCTGACCGCCGAACAGGACTACCCATCTGGGATCACCCATTTGAGCTAACCGCTGTGCAGCGCAGTAGGTAGCAGCGGGTAATCTGCCCGCTGCGAAGGGTCCCATGGCGGGGACCCGGGCACGGGAGGTGTCTCATGCGGCTTGCGGTGATCCCCGGAGACGGGATCGGTCCAGAGGTGATCGGCGAGGCGCTCAAGGTGCTCGGCGAGGTCGCCCCCGATGCCGAGACCACGCCCTACGACCTCGGCGCGGCGCGCTGGCACTCCAGCGGGGAACTGCTGCCTGAGTCGGTGCTCAACGAGTTACGCCAGCACGACGCCATCCTGCTCGGCGCGGTGGGAGATCCTTCGGTGCCGAGCGGAATCCTTGAGCGCGGGTTGTTGCTGCGGCTGCGCTTTGAATTGGATCACCATGTGAACCTGCGACCGGCCCGGCTGTATCCGGGGGTGCGCAGCCCTCTCGCCGACCCTGGCAGCATCGACATGATCGTGGTCCGGGAGGGCACCGAGGGTCCCTATGTGGGCAACGGTGGGTTGCTGCGCAAGGACACCCCCCACGAGATCGCCACCGAGGTCAGCTTGAACACCGCCTTCGGGGTGGAGCGGGTCGTGCGTGATGCGTTCGCGCGGGCCGCGGCGCGCCCGCGTAGACATCTGACGCTGGTACACAAGACCAACGTGCTGTGCCACGCGGGATCGCTGTGGTCCCGAATAGTGGAGGAGGTGTCGCTGCAGCACCCCGAGGTGACGGTGGCCTACCAGCACGTCGACGCTGCCACCATCCATCTGGTCACTGACCCCGGCCGGTTCGACGTGATCGTCACCGACAACCTCTTCGGCGATATCCTCACTGATCTCGCGGCGGCCGTCACCGGTGGGATCGGGTTGGCCGCCAGCGGCAACCTCGACGTGGCTCGCCGCAACCCCAGCATGTTCGAGCCGGTGCACGGCTCCGCCCCGGACATCGCCGGCCAGGGCATCGCGGACCCGACGGCGGCCGTGCTGTCGATCGGTCTGATGCTCGCTCATCTGGGGCTCGACGAGCCGTCCCGTCGCGTGGAGGCCGCCGTGGCCTTCGACCTGGCCACTCGGGATCACACCCATCCGGGTGGTACCCATGCGATCGGTGACCGGCTGGCCGCCCTGGTCTCCTCAAGCCAGCGGGTTGAGCGCGCCAGCCTCTAGCGAGCATCTTCCAATAACTCTCCTAGTCCCTGGCTCCCCGGCAGAGCCATCTGCCGGCGGCACCAGCAGCTCTGCTGGGGAGTTCGGGAGGGTGAGAGCTCAAGGGGTCGCACCGGACGCAGCGGTGCGGTCACATGACATCGAACTCGCCGTCCTTGGCGCCGAGCACGAACGCCTCCCACTCCGACGGGGTGAAGATCAGCGTCTGGTCGTCCACAGGATGCTCCGAGCTGCGCATCGCCACGTAGCCGTCTTGAACGAACGCGATTTCCAGATGTGGCCCCGCCAGCTCCGCCGAGCCCGCTGCGCGTTGCCATACGGCGCTCGACAGGTCGATCGTGCCGCTGATGTACTTCTTGTCATCGTGGATATCGCCCATGGGGATCACCGTATCGAGAGCGCGCAGTGAGCTTTGCGCTGCCGCGGCTCACGTTCGACGATCACCAGCACAGCTATGACCGAAGCTTCTGCCAAACATCATGCAAATCCAGGTAGTGGCTTGCGGGTTCCGCTTGGCCGCGAGGTATGCGAGACTGCGCTGGTGGCACACCACAGTGTGATCATTATTGCTGAGCGCGTCGGGTAACAAGCCTCATCACCCGACGCGCAGACCTCTCGCACCCGCGAGGGGTCTTTTTTGTTGCCCGCACCCCTCTTGGAGCCTCAACGATGTCCCGCACCAGCCCAGCCGGCACCCCGCTCGGTGACGACTTCCACCTCTACGACACCACGCTGCGCGACGGTGCCCAGCGCGAGGGGATTTCCTACTCGGTGTCCGACAAGCTCGCCGTCGCCCGGTTGGTGGACGCGCTTGGTGTCGGTTTCATCGAGGGTGGCTGGCCAGGGGCGATGCCCAAGGACACCGAATTCTTCGCCCGCGCCATGTCCGGTGAGCTGGAACTGGCCCACGCCGCGTTGGTGGCCTTTGGCTCCACCCGCCGTGCTGGGCTGCGTGCCGCGCAGGACCCGCAGGTGCAGGCACTGCTCCAATCGGGGGCACCAGTGGTGACAGTGGTCGCCAAGTCCGATCGGCGGCATGTGGAGCGGGCGCTACGGGTCGACGTGGCGCAGGCCTGCGCGATGGTAGCCGACACCGTCGCGCTGCTGGTCGGCGAGGGGCGGCGGGTGTTTCTCGATGCCGAGCACTTCTTCGACGGCTACGCCTTTGACGCCGACTGCGCATTGCGGGTGCTTGAGGCCGGCGTCACCGCGGGAGCCGACGTCGCGGTGCTCTGCGACACCAACGGTGGACAGCTGCCGCTGCATCTCGCCGAGACCGTCGCCGAGGTGGTGGCCCGCACTGGTTTTCGGGTGGGAATCCACTGCCAAGATGACACCGCCTGTGCGGTGGCCAACTCGGTCGCCGCGGTGCAGGCCGGAGCCTCTCATGTGCAGTGCACCGCCAACGGCTATGGCGAGCGGACCGGCAACGCCGACCTGTTCGCCGTCGCCGGCAATCTTGTCACCAAGCTGGGGATGCCGGTCCTCCCGAAACACGGGATGGCCGAGCTGACCCGCACCGCGCATGCGCTGGCTGAAATCGCCAACCTCGCGCCCGACACCCACCAGGCCTACGTCGGGAGGTCGGCCTTCGCTCACAAGGCGGGGCTGCACGCGAGTGCGATCAAAGTGGATCCAGAGTTGTACAACCACCTAGACCCCACGGTGGTGGGCAACTCGCAGCGTGTGCTGGTGACCGAGATGGCCGGCCGGGCCAGTATCGAGCTCAAGGCAGCCGAGCTCGGACTGGACCTGGCTGGCCGCTCGGCGGACATCGGCGCGGTCACTGCGCGGGTCAAGGAGCTCGAGTCGCAAGGCTGGTCCTTCGAGGCTGCTGACGCCTCGTTCGAACTCCTGCTGCGCCAGGAGGTCGACGAGGTGCCGCCCGCGCCGCCGTGTCAACTGGAGTCCTACCGGGTGATCGTGGATCACGGCACGGGCGCGGAGGTCGTCGCGCAGGCGACGGTGAAGGTGCAGGTGGCGGGGCAGCGGGTGATCGCCACCGCGGAGGGCAACGGACCGATTAACGCGCTGGATGCCGCATTGCGGCAAGCGTTGGGCGCCCATTTACCGTGGCTGGAGAATGTGGAGCTGTCCGACTACAAGGTCCGGATCCTGCCCGGTACCCACGGCACTGACGCAGTGACCCGGGTGCTGGTGGACACCACCGACGGGACGGGATCCTGGACCACGGTGGGCGTGCACGGCAACGTGGTAGAAGCCTCCTGGCTGGCGTTGCTGGACGCGATGATCTACGCGGCGCTACGCCACCACGGTGTTGCCAGCACTGCCTAAGTTGCCGAGCTACTACGGGTGAAGGCGCGGCACCGTTTTCTATGCCCGTTGAATAACTGCCAGCCCTGCCGGTTACCCGGAGCTGCTGCCAGTCACCCATAGTGACCGCTATCACCACACGAATCGTTACCCGTTTTCACCGGGTCAGCAGAGTCCAGCGGCCTCGCGAGGACCTAACGTGCACCGAGTGACTCTCGCGCCCGAGTTGAGCCCCGTCGCGTCGATTCCCCGCGAGGTCGTCGCCGTCTGCTTTGACGTGGATGCGACCCTGGTCGACTACGAGGCATCGACCCGTGCCGGGCTGCGTGAGCTGCTGGGAACTGACGACGCCTGGGCGCAGTGGTGTGCGCTGACCGACGAGCACTACGCCCGGTACCTGGCCGGGCAGGTCGACTTCGACGTGATGCGCCGACATCGCACCAAGGATTTCTTCGCCTGCCGAGGTGAGCTTCTCTGCGACGGCGAGGTAGTCCGGCGTGAGGAGCGCCGGGCGGCGGCGGTGCGGCGAGCCTGGAAGCTCTTCGACGACGCCCTGCCGTGCCTGCGGGCGCTGCGGGCGCTCGGCATGCGGTTGGCCGCGGTCACCAACGCAGCGGGGGACCACCAGCGCGCGAAGCTGGGGGCACTGGGTCTGGAGTCCACTTTCGATGCGGTGCTGATCTCCGGCGAGCTCGGGGTGGCCAAGCCGCACCGCGCGATCTTCCGGAGGGCGTGCTATGCCCTCGGAGTGCGTCCCGCCCAGGCTGTCCACGTCGGCGACCGACTCGACACCGATGCCGAGGGCGCGCGGGACGCTGGGCTGCATGGAGTGTGGCTGGACCGCTCTGGCTGCGGCGCGCTTCCCCACGGCGCTGGAATCTCGGTAATCGGCCGATTAGCCGAGCTTCCCGCTCTGCTCACCCGGCACTCGGGCGGCCAGCTGGTGGCCCAAACGACAGCCCAGTGGAAACGGGCACTCGTGGTCGACTAACATCCGTCCCCGGTGCTGGTTCGGGTCCGTGGGGGCCGGAGACGGACACCTGGTGGGGTATGGTGTAATCGGCAGCACGACTGATTCTGGTTCAGTTAGTCTAGGTTCGAGTCCTGGTACCCCAGCGAATGCCTTCATCGCGTTCTCGCGGCCCCGTCGTCTAGCGGCCTAGGACGCCGCCCTCTCAAGGCGGTAGCGCGGGTTCAAATCCCGTCGGGGCTACACTTTTGACCTGCGGAGACGGCAAACAGCCGACTCGGCGGAGCTTTCGAAGCAAGGTTGTGCAATGAGCCTGGCATGTCCGCGTCTGCCATCATGCCACCGCGACGCGCCAAGCGTTCCGGGCGTTGCGATGTGGGGTTGGAGCGGTGGCTGAGATGTCGGGAGAACGACCGTGGCGGGTCGTTGTAGTGGGGGCGAGCGTCGCGGGGTTGTTCGCCGCTGCCGCCGCAGCGGGCAGGGGCAACTCGGTAACGGTGCTTGAGCGTGACGTTCTACCTGGTGACCCGAAGGTCCGGGCTGGGGTGCCACAGGGCGGCCAACCACATGTGTTCCTCTTCCGGGGTCTCCTCGCCCTGGAGGAGCTGTTGCCCGGCTCGCAGCAGGACCTGCTCGATGTCGGCGCGGTGCCCGTTGATACCGGTAAGCTGCCGTGGCTTGCCGAGGATGGGTGGCTGCCTGTCGAGCAACGCGGGTTCGAAGTGTTGTCGCTGACTCGTCCGCTTTTCGAGCATGTGATCCGGCGCAGGGTGGCGGGGCTGCCCGGGGTGGAGATGCGCACCGGTTCCAAGGTGATCAGCCTTCGGCGTCGTGATCAGCACTGGGAGGTGGGCTTGGCGGACGGCTCCACCGTGCTGACCGATCTCGTGGTCGATGCCTCCGGGCGCGGCTCGCGGCTACCGGCGTGGTTGGCAGAGGCTGGCGTGGGGCAGGCACCGGTTTCTCAGGTCGATTCGGGGGTGGGTTACGCCACCCGGATGTACGCCGACGCCCCATCCGGCTTCGATGCAATGGGTGTTGTCATCCAGCAGACGCCGACGACGTTGGTCGGTGGAATTGCGCTGCCGGTTGAGGGCGGTCGCTGGCTGGTGACCGCCGTCGGCTGCGGTGAGCACCGGCCTCCGCGCGATGCCGCGGGGTTCGAGTCGTTCCTCCAGCGGTTACCTGACCCGGCGCTGGCGGAGCTGGCGCGCCACGCTGAGCCGCTCAGCGACGTTGCCGTGCATCGCCAAACCGGCAACCGCCGCCACCGCTACGAGCGGGTGCCGGATTGGCCTGAGGGACTGCTCGTTGTCGGCGATGCGTTATGCGCATTCAACCCGATCTACGGGCAAGGCATCACGGTCGCGGCGTGCGAGGCCCTGCTCTTGCGCCAGGCACTTGTCGCCGGTCTGGCCCCCGGTTACACCCGGCGACTACTCCGAAAGTTCACCAGCGTCGTGTCGCTGCCCTGGGCCATGTCCACAAGTGAAGACCTGCGCTATCCCACCAGCATCGGTCGTCAGTCCGTCCCACAGGCGCTGCTCGGCCAGTGGACTCGGCAGCTCAGTCGCCTCGCCACTCATGGGAACTTGCGCGCACACGCTGTCCTGGCCCGTGTTTACCACCTGATGGGCTCTCCAGCGCTGTTGTTCCACCCGGCTCTCGGTGCCGCGGCACTACGCGCCCGGCTCACTGGTTACGGACCCCCCGCCGCACGTCCCGCTTCCCTCGATGCGCTGACCCCGTCGAGGTGAACACAACACCAGCATGCGTCACAGCCGGTTGTGCAGCGCCTCGGCGGCGGCCAGCAGGTCGGCAGCCCAGCGGACGCCGGGGCGCCGGCCGATCCGCTCCACCGGACCGGACACCGACACCGCCGCGACCACGGTGCCCGCCGCGTCGCGCACCGGAGCCGACACACTGGCCACCCCGGACTCGCGCTCCGCCACGCTCTGCGCCCAGCCCCGCCGGCGTACCTCCAGCAGGGTGCGCTCGCTGAAGATGGCTTCGCCGAGCACGGCGCGTTGGGTGGCCGGATCAGCCCATGCGGCCAACACCTTCGCGCCCGATCCGGCAGCCATCGGTAGCCGGGCTCCCACCGGGACGGTGTCGCGCAGCCCACTCGGAGGCTCGGCGGCCGCCACGCAGACCCTGACCATCCCGTCGCGCCGGTAGAGCTGGACGCTCTCGCCGGTGACGTCGCGCAGCCGGGGCAGCACCATCGCCGCGGCGTCGAGCAACGGGTCGAGCGCGCCCTCGCCCAGCTCGCGCAAAGCGGGCCCGGGACGCCACCGCCCGTCAGCGTCACGACGGAGTAGCCGGTGCACTTCCAGCCCCACCGCCAGCCGGTGCGCAGTGGCCCGAGGCAGCCCGGTACGGGCGCACAGCTCGGCTAGCCCGCACGGGTTACCGGCCACCGTCCGCAGCACCATGACGGCCTTGTCTAGTACGCCGATTCCGCTATGCTGTTCCACATCTCGATATTAACTTCTCGCCATGTGAGATGTCCAGCATGTGGGAGAGCCGAACAGAGGATTGCTCATGGGACGCACGCTCGCAGCGAAGGTCTGGGACGACCACGTTGTCCATCGAGGCGATGGTGACCCCACTACCGCAACGCCCGACCTGCTCTATATCGATCTGCACCTGGTCCACGAGGTCACCAGCCCGCAGGCCTTCGACGGCCTGCGGTTGAGTGGCCGGTCGGTCCGCCGGCCCGATCTCACGATCGCCACCGAGGATCACAACGTTCCCACCACCGACATCGAGCTGCCGATCGCCGATGAGATATCCCGCACTCAGCTGGAGACGTTGCGCCGCAACTGTGCGGAGTTCGGCGTGCGGCTGCACTCGATGGGCGACGTCGAGCAGGGCATCGTGCACGTCGTGGGGCCTCAGCTGGGGCTGACCCAACCGGGGATGACGGTGGTCTGCGGTGACTCGCACACCTCTACCCACGGTGCGTTCGGCGCGCTGGCCTTCGGCATCGGCACCTCGGAGGTGGAACACGTGCTGGCCACCCAGACCCTGCCGCTGCGCCCGTTCAAAACCATGGCGGTGGTCGTGCACAGCCGCGATGGTGCGCTGCCCACCGGCGTCACCAGCAAGGACGTCATCCTGGCGGTGATCGCCCGGATCGGCACCGGGGGTGGCCAAGGGTACGTGCTGGAGTACCGCGGAAACGTGATCGATCAGCTCTCCATGGAAGCCCGCATGACCATCTGCAACATGTCGATCGAGGCGGGAGCCCGGGCTGGGATGATCGCGCCGGACGCCACCACCTTCGACTACCTCGCCGGCCGTCCGCATGCGCCGGTGGGTCCGCAGTGGAACGCGGCGATGCAGTACTGGAAAGAGCTGCACACCGATGGTGACGCCACCTTCGACGCCGAGGTGGAGATCGACGCCGACGCGCTGACGCCGTTCGTGACTTGGGGCACCAACCCCGGACAGGGCTTGCCGCTGTCCGAGCGGGTACCCGATCCCGCGCAGATCACCGATGCGGGCGAGCGGCTCGCGGTGCGCAAGGCACTGTCCTACATGGACTTACAACCCGGTACACCGCTGCGTGACATCCCGGTGGACACGGTCTTCCTCGGATCCTGCACCAACGGGCGGATCGAGGACCTGCGGGCCGCGGCGGCGGTGCTCGCCGGGCACCGGGTGCGCGATGGGGTGCGAATGCTGGTGGTTCCCGGCTCGATGCGGGTGCGCGCTCAGGCCGAGGCCGAGGGCCTGCATGAGGTGTTCACCGCGGCCGGTGCCCAGTGGCGCTCGGCGGGCTGCTCGATGTGCCTCGGGATGAACCCCGACCAGCTCGCCGTCGGTGAACGCTGCGCATCGACGTCCAACCGCAACGTCGAAGGCCGCCAGGGCAAGGGCGGCCGCACTCACCTGGTCTCCCCGCTGGTGGCGGCCGCCACCGCAATCCGCGGCACCCTTTCATCCCCCGCCGACTTGGGGTCGTGAGTGGCAAACAGTGTTATGGCACTGAACGCCACTCACGAGTAAGGAGCGACGATGGAGCGATTTACCTATCACACGGGGATCGGTGTGCCGTTGCGGCGCTCCGATGTGGACACTGATCAGATCATTCCTGCGGTATATCTCAAACGGGTCAGCCGCACCGGTTTCCAGGATGGTCTGTTCGCGGCTTGGCGCGCTGACGAGGACTTCGTCCTCAATCACGATGGCTACCGCAACGGCAGCGTGCTGGTCGCCGGACCGGACTTCGGCACCGGGTCGTCACGGGAGCACGCGGTCTGGGCCTTGTTGGACTACGGGTTTCGAGTGGTGATCTCGCCGCGGTTCGGTGACATTTTCCGGGGCAACGCCGGCAAGCAAGGTCTGCTAGCGGCTCAGTGTGAGCGGGCCGATGTCGAAACGCTGTGGAAGCTGCTGGAGACGGAGCCGGGCACCGAAGTCACCGTCGATCTTGCCGAGCAGACCGTGCATGCCAAGGACCTCACGGTGGCGTTCACGATCGATCGCTACACTCGCTGGCGTCTGTTAGAGGGATTGGACGACATCGCGCTGAGCCTGCGGCACGCTCAGGAGATCGACGCATTCGAGGCTCACCGCCCGTCCTGGCTGCCGACTACGACAGTGGGCTAGCCAGGTGCGTGCGGTCAGCCCAGTGCGCCGTGGGGCGCCCCATTCCCAGTCCAGCAGTAAGCCGGCCGGAGCCGATCAGCGCACCGCGTCGTCGTAGTAGTCGGCGGTGAGCAGGACCGGACCTTCGCTGAAGAACAGTCCCCAGTAACTGCCCTTCTCGCTGGGTACATCGCGCAGGTTGAGCCCGGCTTTGCCCGCGAGTGCGCGGACCAGGTCGGGAATCACCCCACCCTGGCTGCACACCACAGCCGGGCCACCGGGCTCGGCCGCAATCTCGGTCAGCCGGTCCAGAGTGGCTGCCGGATCGGCCGCATATTCGCGCTCGGACAATCGCGGTTCGGCGATGATCGGCACGCCGAGTTTCGCGGCGACAGGCTCGACGGTCTGGCGACATCGCAGCGATGGTGCGGAGTACACCCGCCGCGCGCCGAACAGCGGGAGAAGCGTTCGCAGGACATCCGCCTGCCGATGGCCCTCCGCGCTCAACGGGCGCAGGTCATCATCTCCCTGCCACTGCTCCCTCTCACCCGCCTCGCCATGCCGGACCAGCAGCACGGTGGCCGTGGCGGCGGTCGCGCCGTCGAGCCCGGCTAGCAGGACACGATCGTACGAGTGGCTGAGCAGGGCGATCGCCTTGGCCAGGGGCACCCAGCGCAGCTCGTCCACCTCCTCGCTGGGACGAAAACTGCCGCCGGTGGGACGTGCCACCCAGTAGTGCACCACCTTCTCGCCTGCAGGCACCTGATAACGGGTGTTGCCTAATCTGGCGCCGAGCGTGACGGTGTGGCCGGTCTCCTCGGCCACCTCCCGGACGGCGGTGACCGGCAGCAACTCCCCCGAATGCGACTTGCCCTTGGGCAGCGACCAGTCGTCATAGCGCGGCCGGTGGACCACCGCCACTTCGACGTCGCCCGAGGGCGATCGTTGCCACACGGCGGCGCCGGCGGCGATCAGGGCAGGCACTGGTCGATCCCCCTACGATGGCGAAGGATTTCCTGCACCTGATGGTCCCGGACGGTGGTTCCATCTGCCGGGGAGGGCCTCCATGAGCCGCCCGCCTCCAACACCCAGCATCGCGTTGCCGGGTCCAGGGCCGAGCTGAGCATCGCGTCCAGCTCCGCGGTCACGGCGGGGTCGGCTACCCGCACCAGCACCTCCACCCGGCGGTCCAGGTTGCGGTGCATCATGTCGGCACTGCCGATCCAGTGCTCGCAGCCACCCCGAAAGTGAAAAACCCGCGAGTGTTCCAGGAAGCGGCCCAAGATCGAGCGCACGCCGATGTTCTCCGACAGTCCAGGGCGTCCAGGGATGAGGCTACAGATGCCGCGGACCACGATGTCGACACAGACGCCGGCCAGCGCCGCGCGGTAGAGCGCATCGATCACCTGCTCGTCGACCAGAGAGTTGACCTTGATCCGGATCCCCGCCGGGCGTCCCGCCCGGTGGTGGGCGATCTCGCCGAGGATCCGTTCCACGATGCCGCGCCGGATTCCGTAGGGCGCCACGAGCAAGCTGCGGTAGGAGGTCTGCCGCGCGTAGCCGGTCAGCGAGTTGAACAGGTCAGTGAGGTCGGCACCGACCGCTGGCTCGGCGGTGAATAACCCGATGTCCTCATAGAGCCGGCCGGTCTTCGGGTTGTAGTTGCCGGTGCCGATATGGCAGTACCTGCGGATCGTCGAGCTCTCCTGGCGCACCACCAGCGACGTCTTACAATGCGTCTTCAGGCCCATCAGCCCATAGACCACGTGTACCCCGGCGCGTTCCAGCGCCCTGGCCCATCTGATGTTGGCCTGCTCGTCGAATCGTGCCTTGAGTTCCACCAGCGCGACGACTTGCTTACCAGCCTCCGCGGCGTCGATCAGCGCATCGACGATAGGGGAGTCACCGGAGGTTCGGTAGAGCGTCTGCTTGATCGCCAGCACCTGCGGATCCACGGCGGCCTGCTCGATAAACCGCTGCACACTGGTGGAGAACGAGTCGTAGGGATGGTGCACCAGGACGTCACCGTCACGAAGCGTGGTGAACACATCCTTGGGGCTTTCGCCCTCGCCGAAGGCCGGGTGCGTCACGGGGACGAACGGCTCGTCCTTCAGCTCCGGAACGGGCAGCGCGTGGAGCTGCCACAGGCAGGACAGATCCAGTAGGCCGGGCACCTCGACCACGTCGTGCGGATCTACGTCGAGCTCCCGCAGCAACAGCTCCAGCACATGGTCGCTCATCCGCTCGGCGACTTCCAGGCGCACCGGTGGACCGAAGCGGCGTCGCGCCAGCTCCCGTTCCATCGCCTGCAGCAGGTCCTCGTCGCGGTCTTCCTCGACCTCGAAATCAGCGTTGCGGGTGACCCGGAAGATGTGCCAGTCCACAACTTCCATGCCGGCGAACATCTCTCCGAGATGAGCTCCGATCAGCTCTTCTAGCGGCAGAAACGTGGCGCGAGGCGACCCGAGACCGCCTTGGTGGCTCTCCACCCGGACCAGTCGAGGGACGTTGTTGGGCACCTTGACCCGGGCGAAGCGCTCGATACGACTGTCCGGGTCACGCCCCATCACGGCCAGGTTCACGGACAGGTTTGAGATGTTGGGGAACGGGTGAGCCGGGTCCACCGCCAACGGGGTCAGCACCGGGAAGATGTGGTCGGAGAAGTACCCCGAGAGCCGCAGTCTCTCCTGGTCGTCAAGGTCAGACCAGGTCACGAAGCTGATGTCGTGCTTCTCCAGCTCGGGGCGCACGGAGTCGAGACAGATGCGGGCTTGGCGCTCGGTGAGTTCCCGGCTGCGCATCGCGATCTGCGCCAGCTGCTCGCGCGGGGTGAGGCCGTCCGCGCTGCGCACGGCGAGCCCGGCTTCCTCGCGGCGCTTGAGCCCGGCGACCCGAACCATGTAGAACTCGTCGAGGTTCGACGCGAAGATCGCCAGGAACTTGGCCCGCTCCAGCAGCGGCTGGCTGGTGTCCTCAGCCAGCGCCAGCACCCGAGCGTTGAAGTCCAGCCAGGACAGCTCCCGGTTGAGGTAGCGGTCGTCAGGTAGGTCGGTGGCCGCGGGTAAGGGGGTTGCCGCTGGGGGAGCAGGCGGCACCGTCACTACGGCACCGTCAGCAATCGATACGGCACGGGTTGCGGCCGTGAGGCCGGTGTTCTCGCCGTGCGTACTCACTCATTTATTGTTCCGTATCGCGACCGGGCGTGGGTATCAGCTGCGCTAAATCATCTGTTTAGATGCGGTCCAGTGCGGTGCTGGTGAACCGCCCCAGTCCCAAGCCCCGCGCGATGGTCAGATCGGCGGCGGTGTCGACGTCGCACCGCAGCCCGGGCCACACACCGGTGACCTCCCGTGCACCGGTGGCCCGATGCGCTGCCGCCGAGGCAGGTCCGAAGCGGGGGCCCAGAAGCTGTCCCGGTGGGGCCAATAGCAGGGTTGTCCCGGTCTCGGCCCGATCGGTGCAGAACGCTCGGCCGCCGGCGGCCAGGGCGGCGTGGATAGCACGGTCCAGCTCCTCCGGGTGCAGCGCCGGAAGGTCGGCCGGCAAGACTCCTACCGTTGCGGTCAGATCTGCTGCGCGGAGCACAGCTTCCCCGTATCGCAATGCCGGGTTGAGCCCGGCGGCCGGCTCGTCGGGAATCGTCTGCACCCCGTCGTCGGCGAGGGCCGCACATACCGTCTCGTCAGAGCAGATCGCGACGACCTGTCGAACCACCGCAGCCGCGGCGGTGACGGTGTCCCGGGCGAGTGCGAGCACCAACCGGGCGTGCGCCTCCGGGGCACCGGCCCCGCCGTCGGCCGCACCCCGCAGTCGAGTCTTGGCCCAGGCGAGGGGCTTCACCGGGATGAGCAGATCCACGTGCATGCCCCATCGTCCCGCTGGACCTTCGATCCGGCGGCAGGGAAGACTTCTGCTCACGTTGCCAGCAGACCCATTCGGCAATCAGGCGATCAATCAGCGGGAGGAGGATTGCGTGGCACGGGAGAAGGCCGGCGTACCGCTCCGGTTGTGCATCGTTGTGTGCTGCCCGGCCACCTGCCCATGGGGCCGGCGGCGTCTCGGATACTTCGACCCGGGGACCCACCGGGAGCGGAGGTCATGACCTTGGCGGTGCAGCGGATCGCGGTGATGGGCGCGGGATCGTGGGGCACGACGTTCGCCAAGGTGCTCGCCGACGCCGGCCGCGACGTCGTCCTGTGGGCCCGCCGGGTTGAGGTAGCCGACGCGGTTGCTCGCCGCCACGCCAACCCGGAATACCTGCCGGGCGTGACGCTGCCGGCTTCGTTGCAGGCCACCGTACGCGCGGAGGCCGCGCTCGACGGGGTGGACGCAGTGGTCTTCGCGGTACCCAGCCAGACACTGCGTGACAACTTGCGCCAGTGGCACCGGTCGATCCCACCGCAGGCCACCCTGGTGAGTCTGGCCAAGGGCGTCGAGCTCGGCAGCCTCAAGCGGATGAGTGAGGTCGTGATCGATGTCACCGCCGCCGGGCCCGACCACGTAGTGGTGGTGTCCGGCCCCAACCTCGCTCGGGAGATCGCCGCCGAGCAACCCACCGCCAGTGTGGTCGCCTGCATCGACCACGACCGTGCCGTCGCGGTGCAGCAAGCCTGTGGAACCCGTTATTTTCGGCCTTACACCAACACTGACGTCATCGGTTGCGAACTCGGCGGCGCGTGCAAGAACGTCATTGCGCTGGCCTGCGGGATGGCTGCTGGATTGGGATGTGGAGACAATACTCTGGCGACGTTGATCACCCGGGGTTTGGCGGAGATGGGGCGACTGGGTGCTGCCCTGGGGGCCGATCCAGTCACCTTCGCGGGCCTGGCCGGGCTCGGCGACCTGGTGGCTACCTGCGCCTCACCGCTATCCCGCAACCGCTCTTTCGGCTACCGGCTCGGCATCGGCGATACCCTTGAGCAGGCCCAGCAGGCCACCCACGGCCAGGTAGCCGAGGGTGTGAAGTCCTGTTTGTCGATCCAGGGGCTGGCCGCGCGCTGCGGCGTCGAGGTGCCCATCGCCGACGGAGTACGCCGAGTCTGCTACGACGGCCAGTCACCGCGGGAAATGGCCGGGAAACTGCTTGGCCGCGCCCACAAACCGGAATGATGCACGCCAAGATCGTCGGTTATGTGCCCGGGAAGGCACTTGGAACATGGTCACCGCCAGGTAGCGTTTGACCTATGTCGCGTCCGCTCGGGTTGCCTGTGGTGCGGTCTTCCGCCTTCGCCTTTGATACCGCGCAGGACTTTGCCGAGGTTCTCGCTGAGCGCGTCCCCGGGTATTCCTACTCGCGGGTCGATAACCCGACCGCGGTGGCGTTCGCCGCAGCGGTGGCTGCGCTGGAGGCGCCAGGTGCGGCCGACGTTGCTGCTGAGCCGTTCGCGTCCGGGATGGCCGCCATCTCGGCCACCCTGCTCGGCCATCTCGAAGCGGGCGACGAGGTGATCGCCCCGGCAGCCTGCTACGGCGGCACCTGGTCACTACTCACCAAATGGCTACCCCGATGGGGGATACACCCGGTACTGATCGACATCACCGACGCGGCCGCCGTCCGGGCTGCGATCACCGCACGAACTCGAATGATCTACGCGGAGACCATCGCCAATCCCACCCTGACGGTGTCCGACCTGCCCGCCCTGGCGCAGATAGCACATCAAGCCGGTGGCCAGCTGGTGGTGGACTCCACCTTCGCCACCCCCGTCATCTGCCGCCCGCTGGAATACGGCGCAGATCTGGTGCTGCACTCCGCGACGAAGTTCTTCGGCGGGCATGCCGACGCCACCGGCGGAGTGGTGGTTGGCCGACCGGAGCACCTCCGACCGGTCCGGGAAGCACGGATCGACCTTGGTGGGTGCCTCGCGCCCGACGAGGCATTCCTGCTGCACCGGGGGCTTGAGACGGTCGCGCTGCGGGTCGCCCGGCAGAGCGCGACCGCTGCTGTGCTGGCCGACAAGCTGATGGGCCACCCCGCGGTGGCACTGCTTCGCTATCCCGGCCTGGGGTCGCACCCGCAGCACGGCACCGCCCGGGCGCTGTTCCGTGACGGCCTGTTCGGCAGTCTGATCACCATGGATATCCGTGCTGGATGGATTGGCGGGATGGCCTTCTGCGATGCGCTGCGCACCGTCGCGATCGCCTCCTCGCTGGGTAGCGTGCACTCCAAGGTCAGCCATGCGGCGTCGACCACCCACCGTCAACTTGACGACACCGCCCTCGCTGCGGCCGCGATATCGCCCGGCCAGGTGCGGCTGTCCGTCGGGCTGGAGGATCCCGAGGAGCTGCTCGCCGATCTGCGCCAAGCACTCGACGCGGCCCTTGACGGGAATGCGGATCTGCTGGTTTGATCATTAACTGTGAGCGGCACTTTCGTCCTCGTCCGGCGGTCCCCGGTGGATCTGCGTCGGGTGGCGAGTGCGCTGTGTCCCGCGCGGTGAGCTTGTCCAGCTGACCGCGTTCCTTGACAGCCTGCCTTTATCGGGTGGTGGCTGCTGCGCGGTCGGTCTCACCGATCTCGCGGAGGAATTCCCCCATGTACGCCGTACCCGAGCTCACCGTCCCGGCTGCTGACATCGCTCGTTGGGGCAGCCCAGCCAGCCTCGCCATGGGACTGGCCGCGCACCCTGAGCGGTGGTGGCGCCTGCTCGACTATCGCACCGACACCCGCTGGTACCGGCTGCTCGAACGAACGGAGCAGCATGAGGTGTGGTTGTTGTCCTGGCTGCCCGGTCAGAGCACCGACCTGCATGATCACGGCCCGGCATCGGGCGCCTTCGCGATCGCGGCGGGCACGCTGACCGAACGGGTAGTCGCCGCCAAGCCAGGTCGGCCGCCGGTGGAGGTCACCCGGGCGCTGAGCACCGGGCGCTGCCGCGCCTTCGGCCCGCACTACATTCACCACGTCGCCAACACCGGCACGGTCCCCGCGGTGAGCGTGCACGTCTACTCCCCGGGCCTGACTGTGATGAATCGCTACCGGCTGGATCCGTCGGGCTTGTGCCACCTCGCTGTGGAGCAGGCCGGGGTCGACTGGTGAGACGGCCACCCGGCGCGCTCAGTGTCGATCAGATGCTGGTCCACGCTCGGTCGCGGCTGCGGCGCCTGACGCCGATGCAGGCCTATGACGCCGTTGCCGTGGGGGCGTTACTGGTGGACATCCGCCCGGGCTGGCAGCGTGCCGTCGAGGGGGAAGTGCCCGGCGCACTGCTGGTTGAGCGCAACCACCTGGAATGGCGCTTCGATCCTGAATGCGAGGCCCGGCTGCCTCAGGCCACCGGTTACGACCTGCAGGTGATCGTGCTCTGTTCGGAGGGCTACACCTCCAGTCTTGCCGCAGCCGCCCTCCAAACCCTGGGCCTCCACAACGCCACCGACGTCATCGGCGGCTTCCGCGCCTGGACCGCCTACGGTCCACCCCCCCGACATGGAGACATATCGGGGCTATGACGGCTCTGATAGCCCCGATATGTCTCCATGTCGGGGGAAAGGCGAGCGGTGCGCGATGTGCGGCGGGACGGGAGTGTTGGCGGGTAGCTGGGGGCAGGGCAACGGGGTTGCCCAGTGGGTGCTCAGGGGGAGCACTCCCGCCCAGGCCCGGGCCGCTGCCACATCCGCGGCGTCGTCGGCCGGCGGGCCGGTCCGGACCTTCACCGAGGCTTCTGCCAGGGACAGCGCCAACACCGTGGTGGCAGCGAGTTCCTTACGACTGGGAGCACGGCTGTGTTCCCAGGAGCCAGGAGCGAGGTGCTCGACCAGCGTCTTTAGCCCGTGCCGCACCTCCTCCATGTCGGTGACCGCCCGTGCCGTGCCGTGAATCACCGCGCTGGCGTAGTTCAGCGAGTGGTGAAAGGCCGAGCGGGCGTAGACCACCCCGTCGAGCCGGGTGGCCGTGACGCAGATCGGGGCTTGCCGTGCGGCGGCCAGCAAGCTCGTGGCCCCCCTCGACCCGTGTAAGTAGAGAGTGTCGCCGTCGCGCCCGAAGCCGGTGGGCAGCACCACCGGGGAGTTGTCGAGTAGCAGCCCGAGATGGCAGACCAGCACCGAGTCAAGCAAGGTATAGAGCTCGGCTCGGTCGTGGCGAGCCCGCTCGCGAAGCCGGCGCGGGGTGCTGCGTGCGGTGGGGGACAGCGTCATGCTGACCACGGTGCCCGGTGAAGTGGCATTCTGAAATGGCCACTCGGAATCCATTATGAAGGGCCATTCGTGCTGCCTGACGGCCTACCACTGGCGGTGAACCGCCAGGATCCCCGCCCGTTGGCGATTCAGCTGGCCGACGGGTTGCGGGCCGCCGCTGCAAGCGGAGCGCTCCGAAAGGGGGATCGGTTGCCGTCCACCCGCGCGCTTGCCACCACGTTGGCCGTTTCACGAACGGTGACCGCGGCGGCGTATGAAGTGCTGCAGGCCGAGGGTTGGATCGGTGGACGGCGGGGTGCGGGCACTTACGTGATCGCGGCGCCTGGCCTATCGGCGCCGAAGCACGCCGAGGTGCCCCGCGTCCAGAGCCAGGAGCCGGCACGGGGTATCGACCTGCGGCCTGGCACGCCCTGGGCGGCGGGTATGTGCTCGGCGGCATGGCGACGCGCCTGGCGGGCATCGGCGGACCCGCCGATGCTCACCCGTCCGGTGCTGGCCGGCCTGCCGGAATTTCGGGCCGCGGTGGTCGAGCACCTGGTGCGCCACCGTGGACTAGCGGTGCAACCAGACGCGGTGCTGGCTACCGGTGGTAGTACCGCGGCCGTCGCGGAGTTGGCTGCCGTATTGCTGCGGCCGGGTGACGTCGTCGCGGTGGAGGAACCGGGTTACCCGCGGGCGGTGGGGACTCTGCGAGCCGCTGGGCTGCATGTGTTGCCCGCGCCGGTGGACTCTGAGGGGCTGGTAGTCGCAGCTCTACCGGACCGAGCCCGCGCGGTGTACTGCACGCCGGCGCACCAGTTCCCGCTCGGCGCCACCCTGTCCGCTCGCCGCCGGCTCGCGTTGGTGGCGTGGGCCCGCGAGCGCGCGGCCTGGGTGCTGGAGGACGACTACGACGGCGAGCTGCGGCACCACGGCGCACCGCTGCCGCTGCTGGCCAGCGTCGGACCTGACGTGGTGGTGCACCTCGGTACCGCAAGCAAGATCCTCACGCCGACGCTGGGTGTCGGGTGGCTGGCGGCACCTGACGAGGTGGTGGCCGCGATCTGTGCATACCGATCGTCGACCGGGATTCGGCCGTCACCGGCCGGTCAACGGGTGCTCACCGCGCTCGCGGTGTCCGGAGACCTCGCCCGGCACCTGCGCCGGGTACGGCGGGAACTGCTCGCCCGCCGCGATCTGCTGGTTGGTGCGTTGCGCGCGGCGGCGTTGCCGGTTCGGGGTGATCAAGCCGGCGCGCACCTGGTGGTAGTTCTGCCGAGCGTGGCCGCCGAGCGCAGCACGGTGCGCCGTGCCGAGGGCGAAGGGCTGCTGCTCGATGGGCTGGAGCGCTGCCATGACGGCCCGCCGGGTTGCCACGGAGTGACTCTGGGTTATGCCGCGCCGAGCAGTCGATCAGCGCTCGCGGTGGTGCTACCTCGACTGACTGCCCTGCTCACAGCGTCGTGACAGCAGCGCCAAGACCGCCGGATCACCGGGAGTAGGGTGCCGCCATGACGGATCGCAAGCTGCGCGTCGCTGTCGTCTTCGGTGGCCGCAGCAGCGAACACGCGATTTCCTGTGTGTCGGCGGGAAGCGTGCTGCGCCACCTGGACCGGACGCGGTTCGAGGTCATCCCGGTCGGTATCAGTGCTGACGGTGCCTGGGTGGTGGGTACTGACGAGCCGGCCGAGCTGACGATCCGGAACCGCCGGCTTCCCGCCGTGGACGGCGCGGCTACAGCGCTGGTCTTGCCCGGTGATCCGACCAGGCGGGAGCTGGTGCGCATCACTGGCGGCCGGGCCGGCGAAGTGCTCTCCGGGGTGGACGTGGTGTTCCCCGTCCTGCATGGGGCTTTCGGCGAGGACGGCACGATCCAGGGCCTGTTGGAGCTGGCCGATGTGCCCTACGTCGGCTCCGGGGTGTTGGCCAGTGCGGTGGCAATGGACAAGGATTTTGCCCGGAAGCTGTTGAGCGCCCAGGGACTGCCGGTCACCGACACCGTGGTGCTGCGGGCCGCTGACAGCACTCTTAGCGCGCAGCAGCGCCAGCGGCTGGGCCTGCCGGTCTTCGTCAAACCGGCCAGGGCCGGCTCATCGGTGGGCATCACCAAGGTGGCGGACTGGTCCGGGTTGCCCGCGGCGATCGCGGTTGCGCGCGCCGTCGATCCCAAGGTGCTCGTCGAGGCGGCGGTGGTCGGCCGCGAGCTGGAGTGCGGCGTGCTGGAGTTTCCCGACGGCCGGATCGAGGCGTCGCTGCCCGCGGAAATCCGGGTGATGGCGGCGGACTCCGCGAGTTGGTACGACTTCAACGCCAAATATCTCGACGACGCATGTGAGTTCGACATCCCCGCGAAACTCGACGATGACGTCGCGGCTGAGCTGCAATCGATGGCCGTCGCGGCGTTCCGTGCGCTGGACTGCCAGGGTCTCGCCCGGGTTGACTTCTTCGTCGGACCCGAGGGTGCGCTGACCGTCAACGAGATCAACACCATGCCGGGTTTCACACCGATATCGATGTATCCCCGGATGTGGGCAGTGACCGGCCTGGACTATCCGAGTCTGCTGTCGCTCTTGATCGACACTGCGGTTGCCCGCGGCACCGGGCTGCGCTGAGCCGTTGCTCCGCTGGGCTCTCTGCGTCAAACGGGTGAACTCCAGCGACCTACTCGTCAACGGCTAGTTAGGCACGTAGGGGCCGCCCATGCGGTCCGCGGTGTGCCTCGCGTGGTCGGTGACGTCGGTGTGTGGAGGCATTGCGATTGTTCGTCTCATTCGGCAGTAGCGGCACCGTTGATCAGGACGGCAGCTTGATCGACGGTCCCGACGGGATGGCGGTGAATCCCGGCCGGGATGCTTATCGCGCCCGCCACGCTCAGCTAGATGATCACACCGTCGAAGAA
>JAODNG010000133.1 GCA_025465385.1 Pseudonocardiales bacterium | reverse complement strand
CCCTAAGAAGGGATAAACTTGTCCTGATTCCGATGTACGCCGAAACTTGCAGCGACCACCTCCACCGAGACCGTTCCTCAACCTCCTGCGTTCTCCTGTACACCTGCCCTTGCGCTGCCTCGTGCGGACGCTTCTCGGACTGTTCACCGTTGTTGTCGGCGCATTTTCTAACAGCTGTCGCCGTAGGTTGTCAAGCCCCACAAGCCACAGCTGCCGAGTGCGGAGCCGCGGACTGCGGAGTGGACCGGCCACTGGGTACAGAGGGTTACGCGGAGCACCGACCATGGGACACTTCATGGCTGGCGCGGCCGCGTCCGAGCCTGCACCGCCGTGACCGCTCGTCGAGGAGGTGGGCATGAATCTGTGGCGTACAAAGACCATCGAGCAGTCCATTGCGGATACCGAGGAACCCAGGCACCAGCTCCGTAAGCGGCTTGGTGCGATCGACCTGACCGTCTTCGGGGTGGGGGTGGTCATCGGTACCGGCATTTTCGTGCTCACCGGCAAGGCCGCCGGGGTCCAGGCCGGTCCGGCCGTCGCGTTGTCGTTCGTCTTCGCGGGCATCGCCTGCGCGCTCGCTGCGCTGTGTTACGCGGAGTTCGCCAGTACTGTGCCGGTGGCAGGCTCCGCGTATACCTTCTCCTACGCCAGTCTGGGCGAGCTGGTGGCATGGATCATTGGCTGGGACCTGATCCTTGAGCTCGCTCTCGGAGCCAGCACGGTGGCGGTCGGCTGGTCGACCTATTTCGCCGACGTGATGAAGCAGGCGAGCATCACCATCCCCGACTGGGCTTACGGCACCGGGCACAACCTGGTCGCCGCCGTGATCGTTCTGATCCTCACCGGCATCATCTGCTTGGGGATCAAGGTCTCCTCGCAAGTGAACATCGTAATCGTCACGATCAAGATCGCCGTCGTGCTATTCGTGATCGTGGCGGGGCTGTTTTACATCAAGGCCAGCAACTACTCGCCGTTCATCCCACCGGCCGGCTCGCCGCCCGCTGGTGGCGCGCAAAGCACACCGTCGCTGTTGCAGGATCTCGGTTTCGCACCCGGCTCCTTCGGGGTCACAGGCATCTTCACCGGCGCCGCGCTGGTCTTCTTCGCGTTCATCGGCTTCGACATCGTCGCGACCGCCGCGGAGGAAACCAGGAACCCGCAACGGGACGTGCCGATCGGGATTCTCGGCGCGCTAGGTATCTGCACGACGCTCTACGTCGCGGTGTCGCTGGTGGTCACCGGGATGGTGAAGTACACCGCGATTAAGATCGACGCGCCGTTGGCGGAGGCCTTCCGCTCGGTCGGCAAACCAGCCTTTGCGACAGTGATCTCGGTGGGGGCGCTACTCGGCCTGACGACCGTCATGATGATCCTGCTGCTGGGTCAAAGCCGGGTCTTCTTCGCGATGAGCCGCGACCGGTTGCTGCCACCGGGGTTCTCCACCGTGAGCGAGCGGTTCGGCACCCCGATCCGTACCACGATCACGACCGGTGTCGCGGTGGCCGTCATCTCCACATTCGTGCCACTCAGCGAGCTGGCCGAGCTCGTCAACATCGGTACTTTGTTCGCCTTCGTCCTCGTCGCCATCGGCGTCCTGGTACTGCGCCGCACCCGTCCCGACCTGCCCCGAGCGTTTCGCTGCCCCGGCGTCCCGGTTGTCCCCATCCTCGCGGTGCTGGCATCGTTTTATCTGATGCTCAACCTCCCGGGGGCCACCTGGATCCGGTTCGCTGTGTGGATGGCCGTCGGGCTCGTCGTGTATTTCGCCTACGGTGCCAGACGCAGCCGGCTCCGCACCGACCCGAACTACTCCCGCGCGATTGACTAGCGCGCAGCGCGGCAGCGGTAGGACCTACTCGAAGGTGTCTTTGATTTTTTCGCAAGTCCGCATAGTCGGGCCGGCACGCTGGCGCCTGGTCGTCGTTGCGCCGCTGGACCAGCCTCTGTCGCTGCCCACACGACGCGCACCCGGCGCCGCGGGGGCATGGCACTAGTCTGATCCGTCATGCGTGAAGGGCTAGGCAGCGCGGCACAGCACTTGAGCCAGGGCGAAGCCGATGCGGTAGCGAGCAGCCCGGTGCTGCTCCCAGCCAAACCTGCTCGCCCGGTGGTGGTGTTGGCCGAAGCCGCGCGCGGTGGCGTGTTGTGGGTGGGCATTGCCGCCGCGCTGGCCACTCGCCAAGGCCGCACTCGGTGTGCCGCCAGGGACGGTGTCGTGGCGGTAGCGGTGGCCAGTGCCAGCTCACATCTGGTCGGGCGGTGGTTACCGAGGCGGGATCCCGCGGCTGGTCATTTACCGGCGTATCAGGCTTTGGTGCGTAAGTCGACGTCGCCTTCGTTTCCTTCAGCTCATGCGGCCACGGCGGCGGCTTTCACCACAGCGGTAGCGTGCGAAAGTCCGATCGCAGGTTTGGTGGTGGCACCGATGGCGGTGGCCGTGGCCCATTTCCGGTTGCGTACCAGGGCGCACCGGCGTAGCGACGTGGTCGCTGGTGCGCTGTGGGGAATCGCCGTGGGGGTGGCCACCCGGCACCTGCTCCGGCTCCTGGCCGACGCCGACAGCATCCAAGTAGCCCGGTTCGTCGCGGGATTAGCGTTGCAACGGCACCTCGGCGTGTCCCCGCAGTACTAGCTAGCTATTCGGCGCAGCCCGAGTGAGAACCCGCTGCGCCGCTGCGGCCCCCTCATACCCGTCGCACTGGGTTTGGCTGTCCTGGTCGAGACTGCGGTAGATGTCAAAGAAGTTTGCGATCTCGGCGAGCTGGTGCGCCGGCAGCTGGGATAGATCCTCGATCTCGACGTAAGCGGGCTCACCCTCGGGTACACAGACCAGCTTTGCCTCGCGGCCGTGCCCGGTCAGGATCCAGAAGACCCCGATCGGTCGGGCCCGCACCCGCACGCCGGGATAGGTCGGCTCGATCGTGAGCACCAACGCGTCGAGCGGTTCGTCGTCGGATCCGAGCGCGCCTGGGACGTAGCCGTAGTCAGCCGGGAAGGCGAAGGCCCCAGGCAGCCGCCGGTCGAGCCAGACCAGCCCCGTCTGCTCATCGAGCTCGTACTTGTTGCGACTGCCGCGCGGCGTCTCCACCACAACATCGATCAACTGCACGCACTCAGCGTCCCGGCGTCAGGTAACCGCTGGGCCGGACTTGTCGCTCATCGACATGTCCTTGAGGAACTTGTGACATTGCGCGGCGCGCTGTGAATCCTCCTGCATAACCTGCTCGAAGAAGCTCGCGATATCGTCACGACCTGCGTTCTTAGCGTCGCGAACGTATTGCCCGTAGTCGTGACCCGCTTTCAGCGAGTGATATTGCACAGACACCAGGTCGTACGTCACATCGTCAAAACCTGTTTCACCGGTAGCCATCGGCTTGCCTCCGAACGGGGTCACGGTCATGGACCCACAATCAGTACCCGGGTAGCCGTCCCTTCAACCGTGTGCGCGTCGCCTTTGCCGGCGTGTCATGCGCTCCGGCCGCGCGAGCGTGCGATGAGGCGCGCTATGGCTCGCCAGCCGAGCAGGAACACCGCCAGGCTCGCGGCCGCGACCACCACGAACGTCAGCGGCAGCCGATGGGTGAAGGCGGTGCGTAGGCCGAGGCCAACAACAACGACGCCGACCCAGACCGCCACCCCGACCGGCAGCCGCAACGGCGCGCGCCAGGCCCGGCCAACCAGCCATCCGGCTAATAAGCCGAGCAGGAACGGCACTGCGGTGGTCAGCACTCCGAACGCATCCACCCCCTCGGCGTGCGAGCTTCGCCCCACGGCAGCGAACACCAGCACCGCGACGATGTCGGCGCTTGCCGCGAGCGTCAGGGTCGCTGGGCGGACGGCCTGCGTGGTCACACCGGCAGTTTATTGCGGTGCCTGTGGGTGCCACGGTTTAGCCGGGACAACGGTGAATCCGTCCGGGGCGGACCCGTCTGGGGCGGATGCGGGGGCCGGAGGCGGCGGGGGTGCCTCGGAGGCGGGATGGCTTGTGGTGCGCGGCGCGGAGCCCGCGGCCCGTCCTTGGCTGCTGCCGCCTGCCGATCGGTGCAGTGGTGGGTTCGGTACGAGTCCAGCGGGCGGCGGTGCAGCGGGAGCCACTGAAGGTTCGGGATTGCCGGATGCTTCCGCAGGGGCCGGAGCGGCGGGTGCCGCGGGTGCTGCGGGAGTGGGAAGCGGGGTGTCGGCAGTCACCGGGGGTGCGGCCGCCGGGGTGGGCAGCACCGGCTGTACCTGGGGCGCAGTCGTTGTCGTGGGTGCCGGGACCTGCCCTGTCCGGTTCGATGATCCGCCAGCCAGGAAGTACGCCACCGCGGCTACCGCTAGTCCCAGCACGACGACTGCCAACACCGCGATCCCGATGATCTGCTTGGACCGGGGCTGAGGCGCCGGACTCTGGAACGCCTCAGGGCCCAGGCGCAGCCAGTCGCTTTGCGCTTCGGCGATGGGCGGCGGATCCAACTCGGCCCAGGGCGGCGTCGAGCTTTCGCTGGGCTCGTCGAGGGACTCGTCGCGAAGGGCGGTGTCGCGCCCGACCGCGCCGATGACCTGCGTCGGCGCCTCCTGGGTCGAGGTCTCCCAACGAAACGCCGGCGGAAACGGACTGGCCGGCTCGGGAGCACCGTCTGCAGGCGACTCGTTCGGCATTACCCAGTCACTCCCTATAACTCTTCGGCTTCCCCGGAGGCCATCCTGGTCTCGGTCGGTGTCGGCGCCCTCCACGCGACCGCAGGCTTGGCCGCGCGCGGAGGGCGCGCAAACGCGGTCATGCTAGCCGGGCCCACACCCTGGCGGTCCCAGCCTCCCCGAGCGACTCGCCGTCGAAGGTCACTGACAGCCACCGCCTGCATGTTTATCCTTCGCCCGAGAACCTTTCATTCGGTCGGATCCACTCCCGCAGGGCAGGCGCGCTCTGGACCGGCTGTCGTTCACCGGAGAAGGCTGGGGAAGATGTGATGGCCAAGCGCCAGCCGAAATGGGTAGGCCGAGCAGCGATGTTGCTGGCGGGGGTAGTCGGGGTGGTAGCTGTCCCGTCGACCGCGGCCGCCAGTCAACCCGCAGGCGTGGGCGACTACGTTGCCCTGGGCGACTCCTACTCCTCAGGAGTCGGCACTGGCGTCTACGACCCGACAAGCGGGGCCTGTGCCCGCAGCCCGTTGTCATACCCGCCACAGTGGGTCGTAGAGCACCACCCGGCCAGTTTCGGATTCGCTGCCTGCTCCGGGGCCACCACTGCTGACGTGCTCGCCAGCCAGATCTCGGCTCTGCAGCCCGGCACTGACCTCGTGACGATCACCATCGGCGGCAACGACGCGGGATTCGGCCCCGTACTGCAGACCTGCACAACCGCCGACAGCGACCGCACGTGCTTCGCCGCGGTCGATGCCGCAGAGGCCTTCGAGCAGACCGTGTTGCGGGACCGGCTGGCCCGCACCTACGCCGCGATCCGCCAAGCCTCGCCGCAGGCCCAGGTTGTCGTGCTTGGCTATCCACGGCTGTTCGATCTCGCGCCGACCTGCGCTGACCCGCAGGTACCGAACGTGGCGCGCCGCAGGAAGCTCAATGAGGGTGCGGACGTGCTCGATGGCGTCATCCAGTCCGTGAGCCAGCAGTTCGGGTTCTACTTTGGCGATGTGCGAGGCCAGTTCGCCGGCCACGGGGTCTGCTCGGCCGACCCCTGGATCAACGGCCCCAGCGTGCCCACCGCCGTCGGGCCGTATCACCCCAACGAGAAGGGCTACCGCAGCGGCTACCTAGCCGCGCTGGACGTGGTCACCGCACAACACGCCGCAACGGCCTGAGCCAGACCGCAACCCGTTGGGCGACCAAGTGACGCGGGCACCCTGCCCCGCCGGCGCTAGAGATTCCAGACAAGATCGCCGGCGTGACGGGAT
>JAODNG010000111.1 GCA_025465385.1 Pseudonocardiales bacterium | reverse complement strand
ACCCCATTTCTCGTCTAGTTCTTCCAGCGCGATGGCCGCGGCGTCCGGGGTGGGTGCTGTGTATATGAGCTTCAGATCCTTCCGGAGCGCATCCCACTGTTGCCGCGGCACCAGGCGGAACGAGTTCCTAATCAAATGAATGATGCACGTTTGCACGATAGTGTGTGGCCAGACGTTCTCCACCACCTCGGGTAACCTTTGAGGCCATCGCAGACGAGGAAAAACACGTCGCGCACGCCGCGGTTCTTCAGGCCGACGAGCACGCTCATCCAGAACTTCGCAGAAGCGCACATGTTCGCGCGAACGTGTGCGAGGTAGTGCCTGAACGGTCATAGGTTCGATAGTCGGATTGTGTCGACGTGGTCGGCGAGATAGGTGGTGACGGCCTCGTTGGTCATGCCGTAGGCCGCGCTGACGAGCTTGGCATCGACGGTGGTGACCAGGTCGGTGATGCGTGTGGAGCGCAGGATCCGGGGTTGGATACCGATCGCGCGCAGGGTGTTTTTGACGTAGCCGTCGGAGGCCGGGGCGCGGGTTGCCTTGCTTTGCTTGGTGATCAGCACGTGAGAGTTGTTGCTGCGCAGTGCCTCGCGGTGGGCTAGGCAATTCTGCAGGGCGGTCCAGGTCCAGGGATCCAGTGGTGTGGGGTGGGGACGGCGGCCGAGGAGGACCTTGCGCCGGCTGTGGTCGATCGCGCCGTCGGTCAGGTGCTGGATCTCGCTGGTGGTGGCGCCGTGGAGGAGTGCGAGCAGGCCGACGAATGCCTCGTGGGGGTGGACAGTCGGGTCGGTGGTCCAGCGGTGGAACAGCTCTCGTTGCCGATCGCCGGTCAGCGTGGGGCCGCGGAACCCCCGGGGTTGGGGCGCGGTCAGGCCGTGGGTCGGATCGATCAGGACGAGCCGGCTGCGGATGGCGAAGCGAAAAAACTGTCGCAACCCGGCCAGGTAGGAAGCGCGTGTGGATGATCGGTTGCGAAGGAACGCTTCGATGTCACCGACCTCGACGGTGGCCCAGTCGGTTTTGTCGCGGTCGGTGACGAGGAAGACAGCCAGGTCCCGGACGGCGGTGAGCCGGGCGTCGAGCGTGTGGTGCCCGCGTGGTCGGGTACCGGATTTGCGAGCACGTTCGCGCCCTGCGAGGAGGTGCTCGGCGAACGCTGCCGCAGCGGGCCGCAGGGGTTGTGGCACGGCCTCGACGCGGCGCTGGCGCCGGGCGGTGGCGTGGCGTTCCTCGCGCCCGCTGGGCAACGCCAAGTTGCTGCTGGTGAAGAAGTCCTCCAGGGCGCGGGCCAGTCGGCCGTTGTGGGCTGTGGCGCGTTCCAGGAGCGATTGGGGATGGGCCGGACCTGCGTCGAGCAGTAACCGGCCGAGGTGGGTGAGGATGGCGCAGGCGTGCCGGGGGTGGTGGCGAGGTGTGAGATAGACGGCGAACTCGGCCAGCCAAGGCGGCGGATGGTGCAGTGCCGCGGCCAGGTTGGTGGCGCGGACGAGCGGCCGGTGCGGGGACCGGTCCCCGCAGCGGCGACACCGTCCGGCGCCGGTCAACCGGGTGATCTGTCCGCAGTCGACGCAGGCCGCGTCTGGGTTGGGTGGCCGTCCCGGACGCGAGCAGCGCCCGCACCAGCCGGTCGAGTCGCGCAGGGTGCCGCGTTTCCCACAGCGCGGGCACTTCGCTTTCTCAGTCTCTCGGGCCTCCCGGCGGCGGCATTGCCCGCAGATGTCGCGATCTTTGAACAGCACCGGCGCCCCACAGTTGGTGCAGGTGCGTGAGCAGGTCGCACACCGTTCCGTTTCCAGCCGCAGGTTCTTGTCCTTGCCGCACCCAGGACACGGTTTTTTCACCGGAAGGTGCCGGTGGGCGTAATGGCAACGCGCGCAGAGGTCCCGGTCGCGGTGGGCGATCCCGCGTCCGCACTTGACGCACTCGCTGACACGCGTTGTCATGCCTGCCCCGTGGTCACAACGGCGGCATCGACCGGCCCCGCCCGGGGGCGGGCGCCGAGCCACCCACGGCCGCGGTGTTCAACGGTGTCGTGGCGGCCGGCCGCACCACGGCAGTGGTGTCGATGTCGAACAGGTCGTTGGGCGTGCACTCAAGCGCGGTGCACAACGCAAGCAATGTGGACAGTTTGATCTGGTTGGGTTCCTTGGTCAACAGTGCCGACACAGACGCCGAGGACAGCTCGAGTCCAGCGCGTTCGGCCAGTAGCCGCCGCAGTTGCGCGCCGGTCCAGACTTCCCTCTGGGCCGCTGCCATGCGCAGTTTCCACCCGATCCGCATCCCTTACTCCTGCTCGGTGAACTCACCCAGCGTCGCGGAGATCGCGCGCTGGTAGGCGTCCTCGATGAACGTCTCGGAGGGACGGACGTACCGCATCGTCGAAGCAACCGTCCAATGACCGAGAAGTTGCTGTATAGCCACAAGATCGACGCCGCGTTCGTAGTTATGGGTTGCGCATGCCCGCCGCAATCCGTGCGGACTGAACCACTCCGATTGCGGGCACCCCTCGACGTTCATCAAGTGCCGCAGCCGATTCCGGATCGTTCCCGCGGCCATCCGCCCACCGGACTCGTCACAAAACAACACCTCCGAGACCGGGAACCGGCCGCGGACATCGTCGAGGAACCAGCGCAGCACCAGATCCACACCGTCGAGCATCGGCACCCAGCGCGGACGCGGTCCGGATGTCTTGGCGCCCTTGCCGAACCGCACATGCAGCTTCCCGAACGGCCCCCGCCCGAAATGCACGTCCGACCGGTCGAGCATCACCGCCTCCTCGGTGCGCAGGCCCGCGTGATACAGCATGCGGAACATCGCGTAATCCCGAGCGGCCGGGGCGTACTTACGGGCGGTCACGATCCGACCCTTAAGGAAATCGAAGAACGCGGTCACCCGTTCCGGCAGCGGCGGCGGATCCGCCGCTGGGGAATCTTCGCCGACATGCCGCGCGGCGTTGAACTCATCCACCGGGCAGACCAGGCGGACCCCGAACGCCGCCTCGATCTCGACGGCCTTCCGGACTTCCAAAAACCGGTGAAATCCTTTAAACACCTGCAGATAGTTCCGTCGCGTCGAGACCGCCCGACCCGACGTCGCCAACGCGCCGACGACGCGGTCGATGTCTGCGGCCGTGACATCCCACGCCGGCCGGCCGAGCGCCTCGAGCATCCGCTCCAGCACCCCAACATCGTTATCGATCGTCGTCGTCGAGAAGCCCCGCACCGACCACGACGCCACGAACGCCTCAACACACCCGGCCTGGAACCGCTCCGGATCGACCACGCCCGCTGCCGGGACAACCTGACCTTCGATGACACGCAGCCGAACCCCGCCCACCCGCACACCTTCCTCACACCCAACGTCTCAAGGTGGCGCCTAACGAACCACCCTTCAACCTTGAAGATCAAGGAATGTCACCCAGACGAGACAGCCCAGGTAGCAGCGCCAATCCGGCCCAGCGAACGTGTGCCCGTCCCAAAACCCTCGCCGCCACCGGTGCCCATCGTCATCCCTGTAGGAGCGGGGCCGGTCATCCCTGTAGGAGCGGGGCCGGTCAAGTCGACCTCCTGGGGTTGTGATCTTCCTTTTTTCTTCTCCGGCAGGTTTTGGGCGTACCGGGTTGAGGCGTCGGGGTCAGGGATCGGCTGGTGGGCCGACCGCGTAGCGGCCGGAGGTCCTTGACGCCGACGTCGGGCGGTGCACGCTATTTATGGCGGAGAAGGGGGTGGGTGTAGCTCCTGGGGTTGTCGTGGGTGGTCGGGTGCGTGCTCCAGTCCGGTGTCCCGGGTGTGGACAGGCCCGGTGGGGGCTGTCGGTCATCCCTTCGCCGCGGCTTGGCGGCATGGAGTGCTGCGACAGGTGCGGTCGGTCGGGGTCAATCAGTGGGGGCGACCTCGCCAGGGGTGGGGGTCATGACGTGCACGACCCGCGTCCGACCGCGGTAGTGGGGAGATCATGCGTTGGTCGGCTGCAGGCAACGGATATGCCCGTCGCG
>JAODNG010000088.1 GCA_025465385.1 Pseudonocardiales bacterium | reverse complement strand
ACCTAATTGTCACCTTTTGTCGTCGGTGTCGCCGGCGACGGTGAGCGTGTTTACTCGGTGGCGCCAGTGCTGGGACTAGGTGGTCACACCCACGTAACCTTGGTAGAAAGATAAGCACTTTAAGTAGTCACGCCGCAGATATTGGTAGGCAGGGGGATCACTTTAGGTGGTCTGTGGGTGACAGTTAGATAGTCGGACGTCCCCAAATTAGGTAGTCACGCCCCGGGGATCTACGTAGCAGCCCCCTGGGTCTGCTCATGCCGCGTTTGCGCTGGTCCGGTACCGGCGGCGAGGGGGCGACCCACCATCCGTGCCCGCCCGCGTGATCGGCGGTGTCTGAACATCTGGGTGTCTGCTGGGCCGGTCTTCTACCAGCGGCGACATGCTTCCCAGGAGCATTTCAGCCAAACCTCACCGCACGTTCGACTAGGTATCCCATTGATGAAATCTCCGTACTTTCGACACCTGACTAAGTAGCCGAAAAAACCCTTTCACAATTAGGTAGCGGCGTATGAAACCCGAGGAAAGGAATGTATGTCGCCCGCGACCTTTTCCCGGCTATGGTGAAGAAGCCGAATCGGCAATGGGTCGATGAGGGGTTCCATTCCCGGTTCCCCTGGGGGCGCACTAAGGAGAGGGCTTTTATATGTCTAATGCATTGAGCTTTGTGGAGATCGAGGGCCAGCACGTGGAGCTGCTTCCCGCCCGTACCGTCATGTCCACGTTCAGGGCCGGCAACGGCAACGAGGGTGGTAACGGCGGCAGCGCCCAGGGCGGCGTCGGCGTGAACGTCCTAAGCGGCATCGGCGTCTTGGGCACTGGAGTCGCCAGCGGCGGCGACGCCACCGGCGGCCACGGTGGCGCCGCCTAAGCCCACGGCAGGTGACTTCACACCAGTAATGGTGCTACCCAACGGCACCAGATAACCAGCGGCGCTCAGGACGGTGCTGGGGCAACTGACTGCAGCTACGTCATGCAGCACCGTTAAGCGATCACCAGATCGCACAGTGCCGTTGACCTAGGTGGGGTGGCCGACATCCTCCCGGCCACCCCACCTACACCGGAAAAGCAGCCAGAGCAACTCTGAAAACCCCACCGACACCTCACCCACCCCGACAACAGGACCCCAGGGCACCGCCGGGCACATGGCAAGGAGCAGGGGCCATGACAGGCGAACCGATCCCCGCCCTGGACTACGACCCCGACCTCTCCCACGCCCTGCTCGTCGCGGTGGTGATGAAACTCGGCGGCAGCGTCGAGCTCGACTTCGCCGACCTAAGCCCCGACTCGATGGGCGACCAAGCCGGCGGACTCTACGCACTAGCGCTAGACCCCATCGCAACCCACCGGCTGCGACTGTCGGTCATCCCCCGCCAGCCCAACCGACAAGAAGGAACCCCCGACGTCGCTGACAGCTCCTGATCTGCCGGGCAACGAGGCCCCAGCGCCTCGGCTCATGGCTAGTGCCGCGCGTCGTAAGTAGTTTGTCGGTGATGTGCGAGACACTTCGGTATGCGTGCTGCGCCGTTGGGGTTGCGGGAGGGGGATCGTGAGCGCCTCGAAGGGTGGTTGCGGTCGTCGAGGATCCAGGCGGGGTTGGCGCAGCGGGCGAGGATCGTGCTGTTGGCTGCCGAGGGGCTGACCAACACCGATATTGCCACTCGGGTTGGGGTGTCGCGTCCGACAGTGACCGGCTGGCGGCAGCGCTATGTGCGCAGCGGGATCGGTGGGTTGTCTGATCAGGCCCGTTCGGGTCGGCCCCGCACTGTTGACCACCGCAAGATCGTGGCCGCGACGCTGAAACCGCCGCCGAAGAAGCTCGGGGTGACGCACTGGTCGAGCCGTCTACTCGCGAAACACCTCAAGATCGGTGACGCGACGGTGGCCCGGGCGTGGCGGGAGTACGGGGTGGCGCCGTGGCGGTGCGAGACCTTCAAATTCTCTACTGACCCCGAGTTGGTCACCAAGGTCACCGATGTCGTCGGGCTCTACCTCGCCCCGCCGGAGAACGCGGTGGTGTTGTGCATCGATGAGAAGTCCCAGATCCAGGCGCTGGACCGGACCGCGCCGATGCTGGCGATGCAGCCCGGCATGCCCGAGCGGCGCACCCACGACTATGTCCGCCATGGCACCACCACCCTGTTCGCCGCGTTGAACATCGCCACCGGCAAGGTCACCGCGACCTGCCAGCCGCGGCACCCTCACCAGGAGTTCCTCCGGTTCCTTCGCCAAGTTGCCCGCGCCTACCCCCAGGGCCAGTTGCACCTGGTGATGGACAACTACGCGGCGCACAAACGGGTCGAAATCCGAGACTGGCTCACCGCCAACCCACGTGTCCATGTGCATTTCACCCCGACCTCGGCGTCGTGGATGAACCTCGTCGAGGTCTGGTTCGGGATCATCGAACGCCAGGCCATCCACCGAGGCACCTTCCGTAGCGTCCGCGAGCTCACCCGCAAGATCCGCGACTTCATCGACGGCTGGAACGGCCGAGCCCACCCCTTCGTCTGGACCAAGACCGCCGACCAAATCCTCATTAAAGCCAACCGTCAAACAACTTCAGACGCGGACAACTAGACGATTACCGTTTCCACGGCGTCGACACGAC
>JAODNG010000085.1 GCA_025465385.1 Pseudonocardiales bacterium | reverse complement strand
GGTAGCGCTCGACGGCATCCTCGCCGGCCTGTATATGGACCTGCAGCGGCACCGGCCGCCAGAAGCGACGTTCGGCAAGCCGGACCCCGCTCCGTTCACCGGGGTGATCAGGCAACTGGATGAGTATTTCGGTGGGCAACGCACCGAGTTCGACCTGCCGCTGAATCTCGTCGGCACCCCGTTTCAGCGCACCGTGTGGGCCGCTCTGCGGGAGATCCCTTACGGCGAAACATGGTCCTACGGCGAGCTCGCCAAGCGGATCGGACGCCCCGGCGCCGCCCGGGCGGTCGGCCTGGCCAACGGACGCAACCCGATCGGCATCCTCGTGCCCTGCCACCGCGTCGTCGGAGCCTCTGGTGACCTCACCGGCTACGGCGGCGGCCTGGAACGCAAGCAGCACCTGCTCGACTTCGAGCGCCGTCGACACGGATCCGCTCACCCGGCCCGACTATTCGAGGTACCGATAGTCGCCCGCACGCATGCGAACCGCAGTGGCTCGCCTCAGAACGGGGGAGTGTCGCCGCTCGTATCGCGTTCCGGGGGTGGTGGCTCCGGTACGACCGGAGTCAGGTGACGCTGCCGCGCAGGGGCACCTCCCGGATGGCCCACGCGGCGATCAGCGCAACTACGGCGATCGCCGCGCCGCCCAGGAAAACCTGATGGATGCCGCTGGTGATCGCGGCTTGGTAGGCCTCGCGCAGCGGTGCCGGTAGCGCTTCGAGCGTGCTGGGGGTGAGGGCACCCCCGGCCGGGGCGCCGCCGGCCCGATCAGGAAGTGCGGACTGCACCTGCTGGGCGAACAAGGTGCCCAGCAGCGAGACCCCGATCGAGCCGCCGATGGTGCGGAACAGTGTGGCGGCGCCGCTGGCGACGCCCACGTCGCGCTGGGCGACGCTGTTCTGCACCACCAGCATGGTGGTCTGCATCAGCAGACCCATCCCGACGCCGAGCACCACCATGTACACCGAGGTGGTGAGCTGCCCGGTGGTCACGCTCATGGTGGCCAGCAGGGCCAGCCCGGCGGTCATCAGCACCGATCCGGTGATCAGCAGGCCACGGTAGCGGCCGGTGCGGGTGACCAGCTGGCCGCCGAGCAGGGACGTGGCCAGCATGCCGCCCATCAGCGGCAGTAGCTGCAGCCCGCTGCTGGTCGCCGAAGCGCCTTGGACGTTTTGCTGGAACTGGGGCAGGAATGTCACCGCGCCGAACATGGCGAAGCCGGTGAGGAAGGTCAGGGTCGTGGCGGCGGTGAAGTTGCGGCTGCGGAACAGCGCCAGCGACAGCACCGGTTCGGTGACCCGGCGCTCGACCGCGACGAACGCCGCCAGCGCCGCTGCCGTGACCACGCCGAGCGTGATGATCGGTGCGGAGCTCCACGGGTATTGGCTGCCGCCCCAGCTGCACAGCAGGGTCAGCGCCGCCAGCCCGGCAGCGAGCAGCCCGGCGCCTCGCCAGTCGATCGTGACCCGTTCGGTCCGGCGTCCTGGTAGGTGCATGGTCAGCGCGACCACGACCAGGGCGAGCACGCCGAGCGGTAGGTTGATGTAGAACGCCCAGCGCCAGCTGAAGTTGTCGGTGAGGAAGCCGCCGAGTAGTGGACCCCCGATGAATGCCAGCGGCATGACTGCGGCCATCATCCCCTGGTAGCGGCCCCGCTCGCGTAGCGGCACGAGGTCGGCGATGATCGCCATCGCGCCTACCCTCAACCCACCGGCGCCCAGGCCCTGCACGCCACGAAACCCGATCAGCTCGCCCATGTTCTGGGATAGTCCGGTCAGCGCGGACCCGACCAGGAACACCACGATCGAGGCCATGAACACGCCCTTGCGGCCGTAGAGGTCACCGAGCTTGGCCCACACCGGGGTGGATACCGCGGTGGCCAGCGCGTAGGCGGTGACCACCCAGGATAGGTGCGCCAGTCCGCCGAGCTCGCCGACGATGGTCGGCATGGCGGTGCCGACGACGAGGTTGTCCAGCATCGCGAGCAGCATGGCGATTATCAGCCCGCTCATCACCGTGTAGATCTCCCGCTTGGACCGCGGCAGGTCCACAGCCAGGGCGACCGGGGCCGGCCCCGCAGTGGTCGTGGTCATCTGATCCTCCGTCACTCGATCTGCTTACTTGTCGGCCGGCTAGCGGCTGCCGAGGAGTACGCTATCACTTACTAGCCGGTCGTCAAGTAAGTTCGGCTGGCAAGATTCGGGGAGGCTGGCACGATGGACGAACGGCGTACCGATACTCGGGAGGCGATCCGGTCGGTGGCTCTGGAGTTGTTCGCCGAGCAGGGCTATGACAAGACCTCGCTACGGGAGATCTCCGAGCGGCTGGGGGTGACCAAGGCCGCGGTCTACTACCACTTCAAGACCAAAGAGGAGATCCTGCTCAGCCTGATCGAGGACTTCCTCGCCCAGGTCGATGACGTGGTCGACTGGGCGCAATCCCAACCTGTCACCGCGGCCACCCGCCATGAGGTGTTGCGCCGCTACAGCGAGCTGCTGGGTGGGCGGACGACGCAGCTCGCCCGCTTCATGCAAGAAGGCCAGGCAGCCATCCGCGACCTGGCTGCGGGGACGGAGATGCGCAAGCGGATAGACCAGCTTGTCGGTATTCTCGCCACCCCAGGCCACCCGCTGCCCAACCAGCTCCGCGCCAGAGTCGCTCTGATGGCGCTCCACGTCGGTGCCTTCGCCGGCCGCGAGATCGACGCTACCGACGAGCAACGCCGCGACGCCGCTCTGCAACTCGCGCTAGAAATCGTGGGTCCGGCGTCGTGAACTCGACAGGACCGACACTTCGGTCGCTGAAAACATCGCTCCTGTCGAGTTCACGACGAGGCGGTTCGTCGTAGACGAAGCGGCCGCCTCGGAACAGGGACGCGATCGCGCCGATCAGGGATATGGCCATCGCGGTGAGGAACACGATCACGAGGCCGTGGTGGAACGAATCGGCGACCAGTTGCGGGAAGAACTGCTTTCCGACGACCGTAGCGGCGTTGGACGGGGGGAGCTGGGCGAGCACCTGCGGGCCGAGGATCTGCTGCATCGGGTTGTAGCCCAGGAACGCGGCGAACAGGGTGCCGACTGGTGGCAGGTTCGCCACGTTGGTCGCAACGGTGGCCGGGACATGCTGCTGGGTCAGGCCGGCGAACAGGGCCCCGGGCATGGTGGCAGCGAGGCCGGCGATCAGGGTGGAGAAGAAGACGCCGATCGACAGCGCCATCCCGGAGTTCTGCAGCGTGCTGAGCATGCCGCTGCCCGCCCCGCGCTGGTCCGGGGGCAGGCTGTTCATTACCCCGGTCATGTTCGGCGACGCGAACAGGCCCGCGCCGATGCCGCTGACGAAGAGGATCAGCGCGAACTGCCAATAAATGAAATCGGTCGGCAACAGCAGCAGTCCGCCGAAGGTGACGGCGACGACGAGCAGGCCGCCAGTTGCGAACATGCGCGCCCCGAACCGGTCGGACAGCCAACCCGCCACCGGTGCGGCGCCGAGGAATCCAACGGTCAGCGGGACCATGTAGATCGCTGACCACAGCGGCGTCTCGGAATAGTCGTAGCCGTGCAGTGGCAGCCAGATGCCCTGCAACCAGATGATGAGCATGAACTGCAGGCCGCCGCGGCTCAGCGAGCTCATCAGGGTCGCGACATTGCCGAAGGCGAAGGCCGGGATCCGGAACAGTCGAAGGTTGAACATCGGCTGGTTAACCCGAGTCTCGATGAGGCAGAAGCCGCCGAGGGTCAGCAGGCCGACGCCAAGACAGCCGAGCACGAACGGGTTCGTCCATCCCTCGGCGTGCCCGCCGTAGGGCTGAATGACGTAGACGATCCCTACCAGCAGCAGGATCAGCCCGATGGCGAAGGTGATGTTGCCCGGCCAGTCGATCTTGTGGGATCGGCGGACGTTCGTGTCGTGCAGGCTCAGGTAAGCCCAGATCGTGCCGATGACGCCGAAGGGCACGCTGACCCAGAAGACCAGCCGCCAGTCGACCTCGGACAGCACGCCGCCGACGAGCAGGCCGATGAACGAACCGCCGATCGCGGCCACGGCGTTGATGCCTACTGCGAGGCCCCGCCGATCGGCGGAGAACGCGTCGGTGAGAATCGCCGTGGCGTTGGCCATCAGCATCGCGCCACCAATGCCTTGCAGGACCCGGACGATGATCAGCCACATTGCGCCACCGCCGCCGCCCAGCGGTTCCACCGCCAGCAGGATGGAAGCCATGGTGAACACGGCGAACCCGGCGTTGTAGATCTTCGCGCGTCCATACATGTCACCGAGCCGGCCGAGGGTGACGACCAGCACCGCGGTGACCAGCATGTAACCCATGATCATCCACAGGAGGTAGCTGATGTTGCCCGGCTGCAGCGGATCGATGTGGATGCCGCGGAAGATGGCGGGCAGCGAGATGAGCACGATCGAGGAGTTCATCGTCGCCATCAGCACGCCGAGGGTGGTGTTCGACAGCGCGATCCACTTGTAGCGCGGCGAGTCCGGGCCGGCCCATCTGCGGCGCAGGCCGGTTGTCCCAGGTCCGGCTGTGCTCGTCTCGGTCGTCGGCATTGATTGGGCTCCTCGTGGGCGGGGCGGGAGGCTGGAGCGCTGAGTGGCGTCCGTAACCAAGATAAAGAAAGAATTTGTATGACGCAACTAAGCTTGCCGGCCTGAGGGCTGCGTCACCGACGTCAGCGGCCAACCGGCCGAGCAGGTCGGAGGCGACACCGATCTTCACCACTGAGG